>NZ_OAOP01000008.1 GCF_900207585.1 Bacillus oleivorans
AAGGCAAAATTAAAAGGCATGAGTCCGGTTCAATACCGAAATCATGCCCAAGTAGCTGCCTAAATTTCTGTGTCTAACTTTTTGGGTTCAGATCATCATCCGATGGTTTTTTATTATTAAGCAAGTCATATATATATATTAATCTGTTTCATCCTCATTCTTACTTTCATGACAGTGATCACACTTGGCATAGAGCACAGAAACTTTTTCATCCTCAAAATGAGTAATTGTAGCATTGCATGTTTGACAAATAATCGTCCCCATTGTTCCCCTTCTCCTTTGCCTTATATTTTGAAAACGCTTAACTTAATTTAATAATATTATGACACATTAAGATTTTCAAGCCCTAATTGTATGTCATATTTACCTATTTTTGTATTTTATTTTACCAACAGTACCTTTATCTCCAAAAACAGGCTTGCTATGATATAATTATTTTTGAAAATTGAAAATTCTAACGTCCGAGGTGTTTCTATGAGAGAGGCAGCTTTCATTAAAGTAACTCCACTTTCGCAAAAAGAGTCAATTTCGTATGATGATGTAAAAGAAATTTTACAATACTATCAAGAGATTACACATAAGACAGGGGAACAATTAAGCTGGGAATATGATCAAAATGCGTTCCCTTATGAAATAATGGAAATAACATCTTCCGAAGGTACATATCTCCATCTAAAGAGTCATGAAGATCCTCACTATCATTCCATCTTTATCGATATACCGAATACACCTGCAGATACACTTCCTGATACATTACGTATTTCATTGGCTGCAAGTTCAACTACAGCTGATAAAGGAAAAGCAAATGAGTTATGTAAATTTATTGCAAAAAAATGGGAGGCAGAACTGCAGCTTTTTAATAACCGGGTGATGTATTTTTGTAAGCGAAAATAAACTCTGTACACAATTCAGCAAAATATCTTCTATTTTCTTATCGATTAAAAAACCCACTGTTCTGATACAGTGGGTTTCACTTTTACTTTATTTTTTCAATTTTAGTAATGGTAGCAGGATCGACAAATTCATATCCTTTATTTCGCAGTCCCTCAACAATCCCTTCTAATGCCTCAAAGGTCCAGCTGCGGTCGTGCATTAACAGGTTCGCTCCATTGTTTAAGTACGGTGAATTAACCATAATATCAGTAAGGGCTTCTTTTTCCAGATAACCATCTACCCAGTCATAACCATACGTCCAGTTCATTACAATCATACCTTCTTCTTCGGCCACTTGATAACTATAATCCGTATTAACCCCATGGGGAGCTCTAAAAAATTGAGGCTTTTCACCAGTAATATTTTCGATTAATTCATTTAATTTCACAATGTCTTCTCTTTGTTCTTCTTCTGTTAAATCTCTGAGCAATGCATGATTGTATGTATGGTTTCCAATCGAAAAACCTAATTCATGGATTGATCTTAATTTTTGCTGTTCCTCTTCAGTATCAATAAAATGACCATTTACAAAAAAGATTGCTTTAACCCCTAGCTGCTTAAGCAGCTGAGCCATTTCAACTGCATGTTCATCTGGAGCATCATCGAAGGTTAATAGCACCACTTTATCGTTAGCTGCATCAATCGGCTCGATTGTCCAGTTAGCAGGATTCACCACATACTGGGGCTTTGGTTCTGCCTCTGCCGGAGGTTGCTCCGTTTCTTCTGAAGAATCCCCATTTTTTGATGGTTCATCATCTGGTTCTGTGGTTGCCGCGTCATCTTCTGTCAAATCAACTTCCATTTCAGTTTGATCAGGCTTTGTTTGGTCTTTTTCCCCTTGTTCACTATTGTTTTGTGAAACTGATGAAGAACAAGCGGTTAATATTCCAAGTAAGCAGAAAATAAAAAGAAATCGCTTCATGATAGCTCCCCCTAAGTTGTATGTATTCCGAACCATATAACTGTTTGTCAAATAAAATGTTATAGTGCCCGGTTTAATGGGTATGGGTAATAAATGCACCGATTCCAAAACGAAAATACTAATCTTCTAATTAGCACTAAACAACATTTTTCAAACCCCAGTAGTTTAACTCCAAAAGCGATGTAAGCTCGTTTCATCTTCTAATTATACGTGAGAATAAGTTTATTTCCTATCATATTTCGAGAATTATATTCAAACTATTAATGGAATCGGTTTATAGGGGGGATTTTTTGAATAAGATAACACCAGTATTTACAGTGTCAGTAATTGTAACCTTGTTCTTTATTATTTGGGGAATTATACCGGAAGGAGTCCTTAACAACTTTAGTCTGAATGCAGTGACAACCGCAGTACATAGTATTATATTAGAAAAGTTTGGTTGGTTTTACCTGATATCTGCATCAATTTTTCTCGCTTTTGCGCTCTTGCTCATATTCACAAAATACGGGAATATTCGATTAGGAAAAGAAGGAGACCAACCCGAATATAGTTATTTAACATGGTTTGCGATGTTGTTTAGTGCCGGTATGGGAATTGGATTAGTATTTTGGGGGGCGGCGGAACCAATGTTCCATTATTACTATCCGCCATTAGAAGAACCTGCTTCTGAAGAGTCCGCAAGAGCAGCGCTCCGGTACTCATTTTTCCATTGGGGCTTACACCCATGGGCGATATACACAGTAGTTGGTTTGGCACTCGCCTATTTTCAATTCAGAAAAAAGTCACCTGGTGTTTTTAGCTCGCTATTAAGACCGGTATTTGGAGACCGTGTAGACGGCAGTTTAGGAATTCTGATAAATTTTATTGCAGTATTTGCTACTGTATTTGGAGTGGCTACATCATTAGGTTTAGGAGCATCTCAGATTAGCGGCGGGCTCTCGTATACATTTGATGGGATTGAAAATACATTTACAACGCAATTGATTATTATTATCGTAGTTACTATATTATTTATGATTTCAGCTCAGACTGGATTAAATCGGGGAATTAAATATCTTAGTAATTTGAATATTATTCTCGCGCTTGCTTTAATGCTTTTTGTTCTTTTTGCAGGTCCTACTAACTTTATTATGGATACATTTTCGACGACGCTAGGTTCATATATACAAAATCTCCCTTCTATGAGTTTTCGTCTAGCCCCATTTGACCCGGAAAATACATGGTATGAAGATTGGACTATTTTCTATTGGGCTTGGTGGATTTCGTGGGCACCATTTGTCGGGACATTCATTGCACGCGTTTCAAGAGGACGTACTATCCGGGAATTTACCATTGGTGTACTGCTCGTACCAACCCTATTCGGCGCATTATGGTTTTCTGTTTTTGGCGGAAGTGCAATTGGACTTGATTACTTTCAAGGCAGCTCAATTTTAGGTGAGATTGAAAGTGTAGGAGAAGAAGTAGCTTTATTCGAACTATTTAACTATTTTCCATTTTCCATGTTCTTATCTATACTTGCGATTTTCTTAATTTGTACGTTCTTTATAACTTCTGCTGATTCAGCGACCTTTGTCTTAGGGATGCAAACAACGAATGGAAGTTTAAATCCCCCTAATACTGTTAAGCTTTTATGGGGTATAATTCAAGCTGGAGCTGCGACAATTCTCCTTTATATAGGAGGACTTGCCGCACTTCAAAAAGCATCCATTATCGCAGCTCTTCCATTTACAGTCATTATGCTCCTGATTGTATATTCGCTGATTAAATCATTCATAGAAGAACTGCCTAAAGGGCAAAAGATGCAAAAAGAGATCGATTAACGGCTTCTCCTGTTGATCCCTTCCATCATTTACATTGTGGTGTTCACTTTAAAAATCCACTGCTCACTTTTAGCAGTGGATTTTTTATACCCATGAAGATATCGCTGGCATTCCCCAATGAATGAATAAATAAAAAGAGAGGGTAGCGCCTGTTATGATAAGCGAGGCTTTCGTTGATTTTACTACATATTTAGCTATATTAAACGCTAGAAATACAAAGATAAGAAACATGCCTATATTATACCCGGGTCTGTCATGATCAGATAACCATTCTGCCAGACTATAGCTGCTCCATATCATCATTTGTAAAAGCACTGCGACATAGCTTTTCATTCAACCACTCTTTCCTGTTTCCCTATATATCTTTTACCCGCTTTTTACCGCAAAAATTAAGACAACGCTTTATCAGATATATCATTTCTGTAACATTCAAATGACATAGGCAAAATGTCCTTGTTTCTATGCTAAACTTGTATTTGAAATTTCGAACTTTTACAATGAGCGGTGAGAGTATGAAACCATATTTGATTCTTGTTTTAGTTTTATTTTTACTGAGTTCTTGCTCAAGTGAAGAGAAACCTATGATTCAAACAGATGGAGTAAATCTGATTTTTTTTACCGATGATGCTCATTTTGAAAAAGAAATCTCTTATTATGATGCTATTTTAGAACTGAGAAAAACATACCCAACCCTTGTAAATAAAATGAAAGTTATTACCCCAAATGATTTGGACCGGCTAGAGGAACAGCTCCACGTTGACGAATTCCCGGCGCTGCTGATAACGAATGGCAATACTATTATTTTCAGTGTGGAAGGTGCAGCCCCAAAAGAAGAAATCATAAATCCCGTCGTACAGCTTTTATCTTCCAATTAAAAATCAAACAAAAAGAGAGTGTGAAAATCGAAATGATTTCACACTCTCTGTACTTTTCATTGAAATATTTATTTTATGATATGGATTGGTGAACCAAGAGCTACTTCTGCTGCTTCCATTGTGATTTCACCTAATGTTGGATGAGCATGGATTGTCATAGCGATATCTTCTGCTGTCATTCCGGCTTCGATTGCCAGACCTAGCTCTGCAATTACATCAGATGCATTAGCCCCTGCGATTTGTGCCCCGATGACTAAACCATCTTCTTTACGAGTAACGAGCTTTACAAAGCCATCCGTTTCGTTTAATGCTAAGGCACGGCCGTTAGCAGCATACGGGAATTTCGCGCCAATCACATCAAATCCTGCTTCTTTAGCTTGTTGCTCATTAAAACCAACAGTTGCTAGTTCTGGTTCAGAGAAAACAACAGCCGGGATTGCAAGGTAGTCTACTTCAGCAGGTTCTCCCGCAATTGCTTCAGCAGCCACTTTACCCTCATAAGAAGCCTTGTGAGCTAGCTGAGGTCCTTCGACGATGTCTCCGATCGCATAGATATTGCTTACGTTTGTACGGCATTGTTTGTCAACTTTGATAAGGCCGCGCTCAGTCATTTCAATTCCGACTTGCTCTAAGCCAAGTTCATCCGTGTTTGGTCTGCGTCCAACTGTTACGAGAACATAATCAGCTTCCAGCTTTTGTTCAGAGCCGCCAGCTTCATATGTTACGACAACGCCATTACCTGTTACTTCCGCACCTTTTGCCATTGCTTTTGTAACAACCTCAACACCTTTTGCCTTAAGGTTCTTCTTAACGATCGTTGTCATTTGTTTTTCAAAGCCCGCGAGGATATCATCGCTGCCCTCAAGAACAGTAACTTTAGATCCCATGTTTGCATAGGCAGTTCCAAGTTCGATTCCGATTACGCCCCCGCCAATGATAACGAGTTTTTGCGGAACTTCTTTTAGGTTTAAAGCGCCAGTTGAATCAATAACACGCTCTGAATAAGGGAATGTTTTTAATTCAATTGGTCGGGATCCTGTTGCAATAATGGCATTTTTAAATGTATACGTTTGTGCTGAATTTTCATTCATCACACGGATTGAATTCGCATCTACGAAATAAGCTTCACCTTTGACGATTTCTACTTTATTTCCTTTTAGAAGTCCTTCTACACCGCTTGTCAGCTTTTTAACCACTTTGCTTTTAAATTCTTGAACCTTTGAAAAATCAAGGGTTACATTTTCCGCCTTGATTCCCATATCATCGGAATGAAGAGCTTGCTCATATCGATGCCCTGCTGTAATAAGTGCTTTAGATGGGATACATCCAACGTTCAAGCATACTCCGCCGAGTTCAGCTTTTTCTACGATGGTTACTTTTTGTCCCAGTTGAGCAGCACGAATTGCAGCAACGTAACCGCCAGGGCCGGACCCAATGACTAGAGTATCTGTTTCAATTGGAAAATCTCCTACAACCATGAATTACGCCTCCATTAATAATAGTTCTGGGTCGCTGAGTAATCGTTTAATGTGATTAAGTGCATTTTGAGCTGTTGCACCATCGATCATCCGGTGATCGAAGCTTAAAGATAAGGCTAACATTGGAGCAGCAACGATTTCACCATCACGCACGATTGGTTTTTCAGCTATTCTGCCAATACCGAGAATGGCTACTTCTGGATGATTAATAACAGGCGTAAACCATTGACCCCCAGCTGATCCGATGTTTGTAATTGTACAAGATGCACCCTTCATTTCATCTGGTGCAAGCTTGCCATCTCTCGCTTTAGTGGCTAATTCATTAATTTCTCCAGAAATCTTGAACATAGATTTACGGTCTGCATTTTTCACTACAGGTACAAGTAATCCTTTTTCAGTATCGGCAGCTATACCTATATTATAGTAATGTTTATGAATAATTTCACTTGTTTCGTCATCAAGTGATGTATTCAGCGCAGGATATTCACGTAAAGCACTTACCAAAGCTTTGACAACATATGGCAAGAAAGTAAGCTTCACTCCTTTATCCGCAGCCACCTGCTTGAACTTTTTACGGTGAGCGACAAGCTTTGTAACGTCCACTTCATCCATTAGTGTCACGTGCGGAGCTGTGTGTTTAGAATTAACCATGGCTTTGGCAATCGCTTTTCTGATACCGCTCATTTTTTCACGTGTTTCTGGGAAGGCTCCCTCTGGAATTGCTGGGGCTGCCTTTGGAGCGGCTGCTTCTGCTGTTTCCGTTTCAGCTTGAGCTGTTACAGCTTCCGCAGGTTTGGCACCGCCATTGATAAAGGCTTCAATATCTTCTTTTAAAACACGTCCATTTTTGCCAGTTCCGGAAACCTGTTTAATATCAATCCCTTTTTCACGGGCGAATTTTCGGACAGAAGGCATCGCAATTACACGAACTCCCGATTCATCTTTTGCTTCAGGGGTTGCAGTTTCTACTGCTGGTGCAGGTTCTTCTTGCTTTGGCTCTACTTTCGGTGCTTCAGCTTTTTCTTCATTTCCTTTAAATTGTAAGTTCTCATATCCTGGAGCATCAAAAGTAATCAGAACGTCTCCAACAATTGCGACTTCTCCCTCGTTTACTTTAACTTCTACAACTTTCCCAGTAACAGGTGAAGGGATTTCTACAACTGCTTTATCGTTTTGGACTTCACATAGTACATCGTCCTCTTTTACTTCGTCACCAGGCTTTACGAACCATTTTACAATTTCACCTTCGTGTATACCTTCTCCGATGTCCGGCAATTTAAATTCAAATGCCACTTGGTTCAACCTCCTTTTACAGATAAAAGCTAAGTGTTCAAAAAATAATTAAGAAGAAAGGCGAATGACCTTTCATCTTAATCCATTAGAAAGTTAAGACTTTTTTCGCTGTCTCAATAATGTCCTTGTAATTTGGAAGCCAGACAGATTCAGCTTGAGAGAATGGGAATACTGTATCTGGTGCAGCTACTCTTAATACAGGTGCTTCTAAACTTAAAATCGCACGATCATTGATTTCCGCTACAACATTTGCAGCAATTCCTGCTTGTTTTTGTGCCTCTTGTACCACAATAGCACGATTTGTTTTTTCTACTGATGCAATAATCGTATCAATATCTAAAGGACTAATCGTACGCAAATCTACGACTTCTACAGAGTATCCTTCTTTTTCAAGTTCATCTGCTGCTTTTAGAGATTCTTGAACCATCGCACCATAGGTAATAATAGAAAGATCTTTCCCCTCACGTTTAACATCAGCTTTTCCAAGCGGAATCGTATATTCTTCCTCAGGAACCTCTTGGCGGAAAGAACGGTATAACTTCATATGCTCTAAAAAGATAACCGGATCGTTATCGCGAATAGCAGAAATTAACAGTCCTTTTGCATCATATGGAGTAGAAGGGATGACCACTTTTAAACCAGGCTGTTGTGCCATTAAACCTTCTAAACTATCTGCGTGGAGTTCCGGCGTGTGTACGCCCCCTCCAAATGGTGAACGAATTGTAACGGGTGCAAAATAGCGTCCGCCTGATCGGTACCGCATACGTGCAAGCTGCCCTGAAATTGAATCCATTGCCTCATATACGAACCCGAAGAACTGTAATTCCGGTACTGGACGAAAACCTTGTAAAGCTAAACCAACCGCGAGTCCGCCAATCCCCGATTCAGCAAGCGGTGTATCAAATACTCGATCTTCCCCAAATTCTTTTTGTAAGCCTTCAGTAGCACGGAACACCCCACCGTTAACACCAACGTCTTCCCCGAACACAAGAACATTTTCATCGTTCTTTAGTTCAGTACGCAATGCGTCCGTGATTGCTTGAATCATTGTCATTTGAGCCATGCCTACTTCGACTCCTTCTCTTTATAAATTTCATTTTGTTCTTTTAAGTTATATGGTAATTCCTCATACATGATGGATATTAAGTCCGTTACTTTTTGCTTTGGTGCGTCGTCCGCTTTTTTAATAGCTTCTTTAATCTCTTCTTTTGCTTGTTCAATTACTTCATTCTCAAGCTCTTCGTTCCATAGCCCCTTGTTTTCAAGGAATTTACGGAAACGCACTAAAGGATCCTTTTTCTCCCATTCGTTATCCAAGTCAGCTGTACGGTATCTGGTTGGATCGTCCCCAGCCATTGTATGCGGGCCATAACGATAACATAGAGTTTCAATTAATGTTGGTCCCTCTCCATTAATCGCTCTTTCGCGCGCATCCTTAACAGCAGCATACACAGCTAATGGATCCATTCCATCGACTTGAATACCAGGAATTCCTGCAGCTACAGCTTTTTGTGCTAGTGTTTCAGCTGCAGTTTGAAGTTCCCTTGGCGTAGAAATTGCGAATTGGTTGTTCTGAATAACGAAGATAGCGGGTGCTTTATATGCTCCAGCAAAGTTAATTCCTTCATAAAAATCACCTTGTGAGGTACCGCCATCACCGGTATACGTAATCGCAACTGCTTTTTTGCCTCGTTTTTTCAAACCTAAAGCAACTCCAGCTGTTTGAATATATTGAGCTCCGATAATAATTTGCGGTGATAATACATTAACCCCTTCTGGAGCTTGGTTACCTTGAAAATGACCTCTAGAAAATAGAAAAGCCTGATAAAGCGGTAAACCATGCCATACAATTTGAGGTACATCACGGTAACCTGGTAAAATCCAGTCATCCTTTTCTAATGCAAATTGAGAAGCAATTTGTGATGCTTCCTGTCCAGCCGTTGGAGCATAGAAACCAAGGCGTCCTTGTCTATTTAAAGAAATAGAACGCTGATCTAGGATTCTCGTCCAAACCATACGCTTCATCAGTTCTTGTAATTGTTCATCTGATAAATCTGGCATGGCAGCTTCATTAACTACTTCACCATTTTCATTCAGAATTTGAAATGTTTGGAATTGCTCACTAATGCTCTCAAATTGCTTGTTGTAATCGATTTGAGTCTTTGTGTTTGAAACCATTCCCTTCACCCTTTCATTTCATATTAGATAATATCAATACCTATTAGTTTCTCCCTTCCAGATATCTATCAAACTGAAGCAGGAGAAAAAAACTGTATCAATGGAAATGGAATTTACATTAATACAACTAGCTCTCAGTTCCAAGTTTACATGATTGTAATTCTTTCCGTCAATTACTTTAATTTCTCGATGGTTCCGCCATTAAAATTAGATTAATTAATGATCTGTATTATAGCTTTTTAAATAGCTGTATTATAAAACAGTAACGAAAATGAATGATCTGTTTTATAATAACCACTCTTTAACTTTCACCAACAAGGTTATATCTATGTGCATGTTTCCTCAAATTAATTGGTTTTAAACGGTAGTTTCCAATGAACCAAATAAAAAATGCCCGCCAATCACTACATGTGACTTGGCGGGCAAATATTTTATTCACCTGCTGTAACAGTTACTTCCAGCCCGGCTGCTTCATAGAAGTTTTTCTTAGCATCATTATATTTTTCGGTGATTTCGTTAAATTGATTATTAGCTTCCATCACTAATTCATATGCTTCATTTATTTCATTAATTTTACTTTCTAATTGATCAAGGGTAAGGTTTTCATCTTGAAGAATGGTATACAATTCTTGATCGAGCTGAAGGCCTTTCATATAAGCATCATATAAGGATTTATGAGCCTGATAGCGTGTGTTCATCACATCGGATAACGAGGCTGCTTGAGCTTTCAGATTTTCGTCTTCAATCGTTTCGATAATATCTTGTACTTCTTTAAATTTTTCTTCAGATTCAATCATACTTTGGCGCTCAATCTCAATCTTTTCTTTTCTCTGTTCGATAATGGATAGGGCTTCTTTAGATAAAGTGAGAATTTGGTCAAATTCATTCATACTTAATGAAATAATTTGATCAAATAAATCATGCTCCTGTTTTTCTAATTCTCGTAACGGGTCCTGCTGTTCGTTGAAGCCCTCTTCTGCAGAAACGACACCTTCTAAGGTTGTATACATCGTTTCCATTGGTGAAACTTTTTCGGTACATCCAGCTAAAAAAAAGACAGCTGCTGCAATAACTGTATATAATGTCTGTTTAGTACGCTTTTTCATTCTCCTACCCCCAAAATACTATTGCCTTCTCTACTATATCTTTGCCCATACTTTTTGACAATAGATTGTCCCAGATTGAAATAGGAGTAAATATTGTCAAAAAAATACAGCGTTTTTTTCCCGTTATCCCGAATTCTATTTGTCGCTATTCTATTCATCCTATTCAATGAATATGACCCTATTATTTAGATTCGGATTAAAAATGTTTTCGATATGATAGAGAAAATAGAGCAGGGAGCTACCTAAAAACGACTTTTCCCAGCCAAACAATTATATTAGTCCGACAGATTTTAATCCATATTCAAGACCATCATCGTCGACATCCTTTGTAACAAAGTCAGCATGTCTTTTTAATACTTCAACAGCATTTCCCATGGCGACACCAGTCCCAACGGCTTGAATCATTTCTATATCGTTTAAACCGTCTCCAAATGCGAAACTATCCTTTAATTGAAATCCGATCTTATCCAGCATTTGTTTAATTCCTTCCGCTTTCGACCCGCCTTTCGGAATCACATCCATTGAAAATTCATGCCATCTTATAAAAGTAAAAGCATCAAATTCCCTTTCATATTCTTGCTGCCAATCTTCTGTACAAAATAATAGAGATTGATACACTTTATTTTTTAAATAATAGGTTTCATCCTTTTCCGGATATCCAAAAAGCAAACTTCCCATTGCCTCTGTTACCATAACGTCCTCTAAAATATCGGCTTTCATGTCATCCTCATTCAGAAAAACAAGCGGGTGATTGTAACTCATTGCTTTTTCATGGAGCCTAATTAATGCTTCTTGATTCAGCGGATTTTTATAAATAGGCTCATTTTCAAACACAACATATTGACCATTAAAGCTGACATAGGAATCTATTTCCAGTTCTTTCCGAATATCTTCAAACATAAAGGGAGCTCTTCCGGTTGCAATCGCGACAAAAACATCTTGCTCTTTTAGTAGTCTAATCGCTTTTTTAGTTGATTCTGGGATTGTTTTATCATGTCTTAACAATGTCCCATCTATATCAAAAAATACAATCTTACTCATCTGGTTCACCTCTAATAGTTTGTCACATTTGTTTGTATACCCTATTTTTAGATGTTTGCCTAATTCCATCTATCCCCATGAAAAATTTCAAGAACTCTCCATATACTATAAAAAAGAAGACTGATGAATACTAGAACCATCAATAAAGGAGGGCTAAGTATGCTGAAAAAATTAAGAAATCGCCTAAAAAAACAATGGAGAAATGTTGTCAAAAAGAAGCTAATGGCATAGAAGAGTATCTCTTAACTAAAATGATAACATGTATAGTTTGAAACTTTCAGTCTGATTATGATGCTCTTTGCTAAGTTATTTAGCATGAACTTAAAAAAATAATCTTTTTCAAATATAATCGATATTTCAAGCTTTTCCAAGAATCCTCCTATTTTTTGGAGGGTTTTTTCACTCGCTGGAAACAAATTAATTCAAAATGATGAGATAGCCCACTTGCTATTGTTGACTTATTTTTGTAAAGTGAAGGAAGCAGAGGATGAGTCGGATTATATTTTTTAACTCACTAGTTTCATTAACAATTCCTAGAGCAGGTTTTTCGTTAAATGAGTGAGCAGCGATACAGGGGAAATAACTGTTCGTCCGGTTGTTTTTTCATCTGTTTCGTCTTATTTTGGTTTTTTGCCATAAAGGGTGCAGATCTCCGAAAATAGGTAGTCCACAACCACTATAATTTTATTAGATAGTCAAGGAGAGAGATGAATGATTTATAAAGTATACTATCAAGAATCTAAGACTGAGGTTCCTGTACGCGAACACACAAAAACTTTATTTATTGAAGCTGAATCAGAACGTGAAGTTCGTTTAGCTTTGAAAGAAAAAAACTACAACATAGAGTATATTCAGCCAACTACCGGTGCTTATTTAGAATATGAGCAACAAAACGAAGATTTTAAATTAGTGGAGAATAGATGATGAAATTTGTAAAAAATGATCAGACGGCTATATTTGCACTTGGTGGGCTAGGTGAAATCGGTAAGAATACCTATGGTATACAATTCCAGGATGAAATTATCATGATTGATGCGGGGATTAAATTTCCTGAGGACGAATTGCTAGGAATTGACTATGTTATCCCAGATTATTCTTACTTAGTGAAAAATGAAGAAAAAATTAAGGGTCTTTTTGTCACGCATGGACATGAAGACCATATTGGTGGAATTCCTTATTTACTGCGTGAAATCAACATTCCTATTTATGGCGGAAAACTTGCTCTAGGATTAATTCGAAATAAATTGGAAGAGCATGGTCTTTTGAGACATGCAAAACTAATTGAAATTCAGGAAGATGACATTATTAAATTCAGAAAAACCTCTGTTACGTTTTTCCGAACGACTCATAGTATTCCTGATTCTTATGGAATCGTTGTAAAAACACCGCCTGGGAATATTGTTCATACAGGTGACTTTAAATTTGACTTTACACCAGTTGGTGAACCGGCCAATTTGACAAAAATGGCTGAAATCGGAAAAGAAGGAGTCCTATGTTTACTTTCCGATAGTACAAATAGTGAGGTTCCCAACTTCACCATGTCGGAACGCCGTGTAGGAGATAGCATTCATGACATATTCCGTAAGGTCGAAGGACGAATTATTTTTGCTACATTCGCATCTAACATTCATCGCCTGCAACAGGTTGTTGAAGCTGCGGTATTAAACGGACGAAAAATTGCTGTATTCGGCAGAAGTATGGAATCAGCGATTGAAATCGGCCAAGAACTCGGCTACATAAAATGCCCTAAAAATACTTTTATTGATACGCAGCAATTAAACCGGCTTCCTGCCCATCAAGTAACCATTTTGTGTACAGGAAGCCAAGGAGAGCCAATGGCTGCCCTTTCACGGATTGCAAATGGGACTCATCGGCAAATACAAATCATTCCAGGCGACACAGTTGTCTTTTCTTCATCACCAATTCCTGGAAATACGATTAGCGTAAGCCGGACGATTAATACATTATTCAAAGCAGGTGCAAACGTTATTCACGGTCCATTGAATAATATCCACACCTCCGGACATGGAGGCCAAGAAGAGCAAAAGCTTATGCTTCGATTAATGAAGCCACAATTCTTCATGCCTGTTCACGGAGAGTATCGGATGCAAAAAATGCATGCAAATTTAGCAGTGGATTGTGGTGTTAAAGAAGAAAATTGCTTTATTTTGGATAACGGTGAAGTATTAGCCTTAAGCCAGGATGAAGCCCAAGTGGCAGGAAAAATACCTTCTGGAAATGTATATATTGACGGAAGCGGTGTTGGTGACATTGGTAATATCGTCTTAAGAGACCGCCGTATTCTTTCTGAAGAGGGTCTAGTGGTAGTCGTGGTGAGCATTAATATGAAGGACTTCAAAATTGCTGCCGGACCTGACATTATTTCAAGAGGTTTTGTATACATGAGAGAGTCTGGTGATTTAATTCAGGAAGCTCAGGGAATCGTTACAAAACACCTTTCTTCCATAATGGAAAGAAGAACTAGCCAATGGTCGGAAATTAAAAATGAAATTACCGACACGTTAGCTCCATTTTTATATGAAAAAACAAAGCGCCGTCCGATGATTTTGCCAATCATTATGGAGGTGTAAAAACTAAAGCTAGAGCTCGGGTTTGGTTCGGAGCAATAGATACGATCAATGGAAAAGCTGACTGCGTACAGGAAGTACCCTCGCAGTCAGCTTTTTTGATTGATTCAACAATAGATGATTATTTCTTAATCTTGGATAACTTTTTTCTCAAATCGGTTAATGTCATTATCAGCACCGATGACAATTAAAATATCTCCGCTCAAGATAACTTCATTCGCTTGAGGAGAAACAATAATTTCATTTTTTCTTTTGATGGCGACAATATTAATTCCATATTTGGCGCGGATATCTAAGTCAAGTATCGTATTTCCGTCTAACTTTTCACTTGCCACAATCTCAACAATGCTATGCTCATCCGATAACTCAAGGTAGTCTAGAACACTATTTGACGCAATATTATTAGCTAATCTTCTGCCCATATCCCGCTCAGGATGAACGACATGATCCGCTCCTATCCGGCGTACGATCTTTTCATGATAATCATTCTGAGCTTTTACGGTTACGTTGGTAACCCCTAATTCTTTGAGAATCAATGTAGTCAAGATACTGGATTGAATATCATCACCAATCGCAACAATCACATGGTCAAAGTTTCGAATCCCTAAGCTTTTAATAACAGATTCATCTGTACTGTCAGCCACAACTGCATGGGTAGCAATTGCAGAATATTCATTAACTTTATCTTCGTCTCGATCGATGGCCATTACTTCCATTCCTAATTCAATCAGGCTCCGGACAATACTTCCGCCAAACCGGCCCAGTCCAATGACAACAAATTCTTTTTTCATATTAATTTCCTCCAAGTCAAGTGTAAGACTTATATGTCATTTTAACATAGAAGGAATCAATCTTTGTAGAGGTTTTACTTGTTTCAAATAGGATTATAAAAACAGCCTCCTAAATCTTCTATATGATTTAGAACGGCTGTTTGTTTAAGAGCTTCATGCATTCAGCATTTTAAATTGTGCACTTATTAAACCGAAATATTCACCTTTTTTCATCATAAGGTGATCATGATTTCCAGATTCTAAAATATGCCCGTTTTCAAGGACAAAGATCTGATCAGCTTCCCGTATGGTGGAGAGTCGGTGTGCAATGATGATTGAGGTTCGTCCTTTCAGTAAAGTTCTTAGGGCATTTTGAATTTTTACCTCGGTCTCTGTATCGATACTAGCTGTTGCTTCATCTAGAATTAAAATTCTCGGATCTGCCAACAATGCTCTTGCGAATGAAAGAAGCTGTCTTTCTCCAACTGATAGAATATTTCCTCTTTCTTCTACTTCTGTAAAATAACCATTCGGCAGTTTTTGAATGAAGGGGTCTGCTCCGATTGCTTTTGCCGCTTCGATTACCTCTTCATCTGCAGCATCCGGACGGCCAAAACGAATGTTTTCCATGATCGTACCAGAAAAGATAAAGGTATCCTGAAGAACAATGCTAATTTGACTTCTTAAGTTTTTTACGGAAATATCGCGAATATCATGGCCGTCTATTTTTACTTTTCCCCCGGTCGCATCATAAAAGCGGCTTATTAAATTCGCTATCGTAGTCTTACCTGAACCAGTATGGCCAACTAAAGCAACAGTTTGACCTGCTTTCATTTCGAGACTAATTCCGTTTAATGCTTTACGTTTGTTGTCATAAGAAAATTCAACATTCTCAAATTCAATCTGCCCTTTGATTTCGGCCAATTGAATCGCTTTTTCTTTTTCATCAATAAGAGGTTTTTCATCTAAAAACTCAAATATCCGCTCTGATGAAGCCATTCCTATCAGAAGCTGGTTGTAAACCTGACCGAGTCTAGAGATAGGTTCCCAAAACATTCCTAAGTAAAAAGCAAAGGAAACAAATTCACCTATTGAAATTTGCCCGTTACCGATTAATATTGCTCCAAACCATATTAAAATGGCGGTACCGACTGCATTTGTCATTTCCACTAGCGGTCTAAAGGTTGCATTCTTTTGTGTGGCTACGCGCCATGCTTCATAGTTGCCTGTATTCACTCCATCAAAGAATGCCATATTTTCTTTTTCTTGTGTAAAGGACTGAGTAACCCTAATCCCCTGAAGACTTTCATTCAAGTGTGAGTTAAGACTTGATTGGCGGTGTCTCACAGTCTGCCAAGAACGGCGAATGCTTCTGCGCAGCTTCGTCGAAATAAGAAACATAATCGGAACAGTAATCATAACTGCCAATGCCAATGGCGGGCTTAGAGTAAAGAGAATCACAACAATTCCTACTAGCATAATACAGTCCATTAAGAGATTAATAATCCCATTAGTAAACAGTTCTTGTAATGAGTTCACATCATTTAAAATTCTGACTAGTATAGACCCAGCTGAGCGCTGATCAAAAAAACGATGCGATAGCCCTTGGACGTGAGTAAAAAGATGCTTTCTTAAGTCATAAATAACATGCTGGCCTAATTTATTGAGCCAACTGATTCTTAAGATATTTGCTATATAGGAAATCAAGTACATAGCTGAAATAGAAAGTACGAGCGTTGTTAACAGATTGCTGTTTTTCTCAGAAATCGCTTGCTCCAAAATATAAACCCCAATGATTACCGGGATAAATAATCGGATCGCGGTCGTTAATAGCACCACGATAATAGAAAGGGGCACTAGCGACTTGGAATAGGGTTTTAAATAGCCTAATAGTCTCCACATCTGCGACCAGTTAAATGACTTTTCAATCACTAGATCCTGTGAATAGCGAAAACGTTTTAGTGCATTGGGATGGACATGATTTTCTTTTCGTTTTAACTGATCATCTTGCTTAACTTCAGAATAATTTTTTTCTGCTTGAGTACTCAACTTGCTGTCACCTCACCCTGTCTGTGATTGAAGAACCGCTTCTTTGTCTTTATATTGAATATCATAAATGCGTTTGTATGGGCCTTGATTTTGAATGAGGTCTTCATGCCGTCCTCTTTCTACGACTTTTCCCTCTTCTAATACAAGAATCTCATCTGCATGTTTTAATGAAGAAATTCGATGAGCAATGATAAAAGTAGTTCTCTCTTTCATAACTGCTTTTAACGCTTTTTGAATTTCAAATTCTGTTTCCATATCAACCGCACTTGTAGCATCATCAAGAATAAGAATACTTGGATTTAAGCAAATTGCACGGGCAATAGAAATCCTCTGTTTTTGTCCGCCTGATAAGCCAAGACCGCGTTCTCCCAATATCGTGTCATATCCATCTGGCAATTCTGAAATAAATTCGTGTGCCTGTGCATGCTTAGCCGCTTCCATAATCTCTTCCATTGTTGCTTCCGGCCTGCCGTAAGAGATATTCGCTTTGATACTGGAAGAGAAAAGGAAAGGTTCTTGCAGTACAAATCCAATATTATGACGTAAAGACTTTAAGGTGTATTGGTTGACATTTCGTCCGTCTACTAACACTTCCCCTTCAGCAGGTTCATAAAATCTAGTAATCAATTGAGTAATACTTGTTTTACCAGACCCGGTTGCCCCAATTAATCCAATCGTTTTTCCAGGGTAAGCATCTAAAGAAATGTCCGAGAGGGCTGGATGAGTATCCCCTGCATATTTTAAAGTGACATTGCGGAACTCTACTTCCCCTTTCATACGGTCGACATGGATCGCATCGGGAATTTCTTTAATATCATTCGGTGCTTCTAAAATTTCGAGCAATCTTTCTCCTGAGGCCTTTGCCTGTGAAAACATATTAACCGTAAAACCAAGGTGCATGATTGGCCACATAATATAACCAAGCAGACTGTAAAAAGCTACAAGCTCCCCAAGCTGCATTTGATTATCTATAACAAGGTAGCCTCCATATCCAAGCATGAGAATAATGCTGATA
Organism: Bacillus oleivorans; assembly: GCF_900207585.1. Classification (GTDB taxonomy): domain Bacteria; phylum Bacillota; class Bacilli; order Bacillales; family JC228; genus Bacillus_BF; species Bacillus_BF oleivorans. The sequence continues at coordinate 18,069 of NZ_OAOP01000008.1, forward strand.
TTCCCTAAAAGCTCCATTAAAGGAAAGAATTTTGCCCAAATGTTAGATGTAATTAAATAGTTATCTTTGTAGTCAGCGTTAGAGACATTGAACCGACCAATCTCAAAATCTTCTCTTGATAATGATTTAACTGTATTAATACCGCTTATATTTTCCTGTAAGCGAGTATTTAGTTTCCCCATTGATTTACGAATTCCGCGAAAAGCAGGATGTACTCTTTTATCAAAGCGGTAAACCGTAAAGGCAAGGAAAGGAATGGTCGCAAGCGTCACGAAAGTCAAAGAAGGCGAATAATAAAACATGACTGAAAAACTAACAGATACGAGTAATATGAAGCGTAAAAGTTCTGCAAATCCAAATGAAAGGAAAAATCTGAAGCCTTCTACATCAGACGTTAGCCTAGACATTAAGTCCCCTGTTTTTGCATTGTCGTAATACTTAAAAGGTAAAAATTGCAGCTTTTCATACAATTCATTTCGCAACGAAAAAACCGACTTAATTCCAAAAAGGTCACCATGATATTGATGAATATAAGTAGCAATCCCCTTAATTGCCATAATTAGAATAAACCCTATGGCCAAATACGGTACCCATTCATATTTCCCCATTAAAACCACTTCGTCGATGGTCAGCTGAAGGATAATCGGATAGATTACCGTAATGACTGTTAGCACAAAAAGAAAAATCATCGATAAAATAAAATGTTTTTTATAGGGCCAATAAAATTCTTTTAGTTTTTTAAAAATTTCCAACGTAAATCCCCCTCTCAAGATGAACTGTAAATATTTGCACGTAAATATAAATATATCGGCTTTCGAAATATTTGGCTACCCTTTTTGCAAGAATTTTTTTCTAATTTTGATTATTGGTCATCCTTTTTTTATTTTGACATCTGTACACGATATCACAACCAACTTTGAAAGCAGTTTTTCTACATCTTAAGTATGAGATTGGATGGGGAAATATGAAAGGACTGGAGGAGAACAAAAATACCGTGTTGTCTTTAATTTAGGGGTGGCCGGAAATTATAGGACATGAGTTCCGCTATTTGTGACAAATGGGACCATTTTCAAAAATATAGGACATAGGTTCCGCTATTTAGACGAAAAACAGTGATTTTCGCCTGATTTTCGGTAAATAACGGATCGTATGTCCTATCGTATACGCAAAACAACTGATTTTATGGAAATAACGGATTGTATGTCCTTTAGAGTTGATCAAACTGATTTTCCTAGTCTTCTAATCCTTTAGCAGCTATTTTTCATTAATTCGCCCGACTCTTAAATGAAAAATAGGACGTCAACAGCGAAATAGCCACTGCAATCGCTTCTTCATCCGGATTTAGTTTTTGATGGTGTAAGCCATAGGCGCTATTGACACCGAGCCAGAACATAAAGCCGGGCACTTCTTTTACTATATAGCCAAAGTCTTCACCAGTCATGGCTTCTTTACATTCAATAACCTCGACATGGTCTTTTGCAAAGTTCATGAATTCCTTCGTTAAGGTTTCATCATTATAAACCTGGTGATACATGCTTCCATAATCAATCACAGCCGAACAATCAAAACCTACCTCTATTCCTTTAACAATTGCTTCAATTCTCTGTTTCACTCTTACCATTGATTCTTCCGACAATGTCCGAATCGTGCCCTCTAGGCGTGCTTCCTCGGCAATGACATTTTGCACGAATCCGCCGGTAATTTTGCCAATTGTAATAACAGCACTATCTAATGGGTCAACATTACGGGAAATGACTGTCTGAAATTGAGAAACCAGCTGACTGGCTGCTACCACCATATCATTGGCATGGTGAGGATAAGCAGCATGCCCCCCTTTTCCCTTTAAATCAATAAATAATTCAGAGGTATTGGCAAATAAAAGCCCGGGCTTTGCAGCAATCGTTCCAACCGGGTATTCCGGTGCAATATGCAGAGCAACAATCTCATCGGGACGCCATTCTGCAAAAATTTGACTTTCTAACATTGGTTTCGCTCCGCCAGGTCCTTCTTCGGCAGGCTGAAACAAAAATACAACATCATCTTGAATTGGATTTGATACGAGAGCGGTTAATACTCCTAATCCAATCGCCATATGAAAGTCATGACCGCAGGCATGCATCATCCCCTTATGCTGAGAAAGAAAAGCAAGACCTGTCAGTTCTTCCATAGGGAGACCATCCATATCAGCCCGATAGCCATATGTTTTGTTAGGATTCATGCCTTTTACTTTAACAAAGATTCCGGTTTTCCATACCTTTATTTCTAATCGTTCAGTTGGAAGTTCATCCAAATAGTCCAGCAGGTATTTTTGTGTTTTATATTCTTCAAATCCTTTTTCAGGAATTTGGTGAAGATCTCGTCTAATCGCAATAAAACGCTCTAGATTTTGGTCCATATACGTCCCTTCCCCTATTTAAAAAATAGAAGAAGCGCGGAAATAATTCTCGCGCTGTCTTCCCTTCTTACAATTGACGTAATTCCTGCTTGATTTCGGTTTTTGCTTTTGTTTTTTCGTCAATTTTCTTAATAACTTTCGCTGGAGTACCAGCAACTACTGTATACGGAGGAACATCCTCAATGACAATTGCCCCTGCCGCCACTACAGCACCTTTTCCAACTGTGACTCCTTCTAACACAACCGCATTGGCACCAATTACTACATCATCTTCAACTACAACTGGCTTGGCAGAGGGCGGCTCAATTACTCCAGCCAGAACAGATCCTGCCCCGATATGACAATTCTTCCCGACGGTAGCTCTTCCGCCAAGTACAACGTTCATATCAATCATAGTGCCTTCGCCAATGACAGAGCCTATATTAATGCTGGCTCCCATCATTATAACGGCATTGTCGCCAATTTCAACCTGATCACGAATAATCGCACCCGGCTCAATCCGTGCCTTAATATTTTTTAAATCCAGCAATGGAATCGCGGAGTTACGACGATCGTTTTCAACCACATAGTCTTCAATTTTATCTTGATTTGACTGTATGGCTGCCTCAATTTCTGCCCATTCTCCAAAAACAACCCCAGTATTTCCATTTATAAAGCTTTTAGAAGACTCTCCGAAGCTGATTCCTTCTAAAGCACCTTTTACATATACTTTTACAGGTGTAGATTTCTTGCTATTTTGAATAAAAGATATAATTTCGTTTGCATCCATCATTTTCATTTATGTATTCCTCCTATTCTGTGCTATGGTCTACTTTATCAAAGAAAGATTGGCCAAACAACTATTTTAACATCTCGACAAAGGCTTGTACTTGTTTTAGCTCAAACGCTGAATCATATCCTAAAAGCCATGTATCTCTTCCTAAAGGATGGTTATTTTCATCAAGCAGAGGAATTTTTGCAATCTCCTCTGAGTGAGATTGCAAAGTAATCTCCGGTAAAATCGCGTAGCCAATCCCATTATAAGTCATTTGCTTACACGTCTCAATTTGATCAACAACAATCGTTCTTTTCGGAGTTGACTGAAATTGTCTGTGCCACCATTCCTGAATTTCCTGATAATAGTTCGAATCACTTTTAAACTGGATAAAAGGCCGATCTGTCTCGAGCACCTCGTCTACACTTTGAATTTCTTTGTCCACCAAATATAAATGATCCTTAAAGAGATGCATTTTCTTTCCTTTCCAGTCGGGTGTCCCTCTGATAATTCCAATATGTACTTCTCCATCGTAAACAGATTTTAATATTTCACTGCTCCAGCCTGTGATCAATGAAATTTTAACTTGGGGAAATTTTGTCACGAACCTTTTTAAGATTTGCGGTAGCCAGTTCTGTCCTACGATGGTTGCACAGGCAATTTTCAAAGTTCCAAATACCTTTGACTCTAGTAAGGAAAGCTCCTCACGTACCTTTTCTTCTTGTCTGATGACCATATTGGCATATTCAATGACTCTTTCCCCTGCTGGCGTTAACGTCAACCCTTTTTGCGACCTTATAAATAACTGCGCGCCCCAATCCTTTTCAATCGTTTGAAGGCGCTGAGATAAAGCCGGCTGAGAAACGAATAATTTTTCTGCTGCTTTTCTCATATTCATCTCTTGGGCCAGTACACTTAAAAGCTTACAATCTGAAAAATGCATATTCCTCTTCCTTCCCTTTAAAAACAACCGACATCAGTTAATAAAAAATGGCTCCATTTTGCCGGAGCCATTTGTCAGGTTTCGTTAATTAGCCGTATATTTTTCTGAAGCTGTTTTAGTAAGGCTCTTCTTGTAATAATACCTATAAAAAAACCATCTTGATCCTCGACGCATATAAAAGGATGATCAACTAACAAGGAGAGTGCTTTTTGAAAGTGGCCATTTGTATGAATACGAGGAATTTCTTTTTTCATGACATGTTCAACTTTCGACTGATCTAAGTGTTCAAATTGAATTCTTTCAATACCGGTAATGTGATCTAGTATGAGAGGGGTGCTGATAAGTCCATGTAATTTATAGGCTGCATCTAATACCGGAACTGCTGTGTAACCGGTTTTTGTTAAAACAAGTAAGGCATGTTCAAGGCTATTGCCAATCTGAACGTGAGCAACACGCTCCGCTGGTATTAATAACTGATCTAACGTATTCTTTGAAAATTCACTGCTATGAAGACTGATCATTTCGCATGACTCCCCACTTTTAATGTCTTCAACAAACAGTGTAACATAATCTTCGCTTTTTTTCTTCTCCAAACTCATCCCTTTTTATCACGTACATTGCAAAAATAAGGGCTGAGCAGTCAGATCCTAATCTATTTTTTCTCGAGCAGACGTTTTAGAGGTTAAGATAACAATAATCACCTCTTTCGATGTTTTTTCGAGAGGTGATCACTTATACGAATCAAAAAATTTTACGTGTTCAAGTTATAGATAACCGACGCTTATATGACTTAACAAAAGCGATGTATAATAAAGCGGAACAAAATAAACAGATGGAACAATGGCAGGGGCATGAACCGTAAGATAAATGCTTTCAAAGTTAAAGTTAGGAATATCTTTAACTTTATTCGTTAACGTTTCAATAATAGGTCTCATTTCATCAGGGGACAAAATTTTATGAACTTTCCATCCTTCGTCTGTTAATAGAAGCTCAACTCCACGGACCCCTTCCTGATACCGTACAGGGCCATCTCCATTTGCCGGAAAATCCTCATATATGTATCCTTTATCTCCAGTTAGCGTAAATTTTGTATTTTCTTCATATTTAAAAAAGGGAATATAATAAGGGGCAAAATCCGACCCATACGTTTGATACTTACCATCTGTATAGACTAAATTTGCTTCCAGAAAGGACTGCCTGAAATCTGAAGTAACATATGGACTTAAAATTGAAAATATCTCTTCAATTGTCCTGGGTTTTTCAGATAAAGAGACTTGAGCTTGAAATGTATTTTGTACAAGAGTGATTGCTTGTCCTTTGTTAAGCGATTCTTCTGCCTTTACTTCTAGGTTAATGATTATCATAAATAAGGCGATAATAAAAAGTCCTGTTATTTTCTTCATTTTGGATTGATCATCTCCCTAAAAGGTTGTATCCAAATTGTATCAATTGCCAAGGTGTGATTGATAAGTAATCGTTCGTGAAATCACGCTAATTTCTTACAAAAATTCCCCTTTCTGTTCTAAAGCTTCATTGGAAAATGTTGAAATATGTAGAGCTTTCCAATATAAAATCCCTCGCAGGTACAAGACGAGGGATTGATTTTATCTATAAAATTGAAAGGTAAAATAAAAAATGAAAAGCAAAACTAAGACGCCAAAAATAATATATGCTAAGAAAACAGGATTTCTCAAATAAGGATGATCCTGAACATCTTCATCGATTTTAGTGTCTATCTCTCCCCTAATAACTCTCTGTTGTTTAGCAGCGTAATACGTATAGACCAATGAAAAAATAGAAATGACTACTGCTCCTATTGTTAAGATCATCATAAAACTTGACATGTTTTCATTCCTCCTAAAAATGGGGAATCATTTGCGAACGTGTTTCAGCATTTCCCAGTGATTAAAACGGAATTATTTCTTTAAACTTACCTTTCCACCACAACGGTTTCATTACCCCGTTTAATTTTTGGCAGTTTAAAGTAAATTTTCCTCTTCAAAAAGGAATGAATAGGACAAGTCAATAAATAAAAAGAAACGATTGGTGATAGGGATAGAGAAGGTCCGGATCCATTCACCTGTTTCAATATCACTATACAGGTCGGACAATAACCCCTGTTTGGATCGGCTCATTTTAAATACATTCTCAAGAAAATAAGGTCTCCAGCTCCAATTTTTTTGAAGATACTCCTTTTGGTTGATCCACTGATCACCTTGTCTAAGTAAATTGGATGATAGCTGATAGCCATCATCATCACATACGTATAATCTAAAGGCACGATCCTTTAAAATTTTTGCGGCTTCTAAGATCAGCTCTTCAAATGCATGGTTATGCTTATATTTATCCAGCAGACCATTTAAATCCTCAAAAAGCATCGTTTCCAGGGCTTTTAATGCCTCGAGCTTTTTCTTCTCGAACGACATAAACCGGGATAATTCCTTTTTTAGCAGCTCTTTACTTTTATCTTTTTTTTCAAATACTGCTGAAGACTTCGCTAATAACGGTCCTTGATAATACCTTCCGCCATTCTTCCAGGCAAACATTAACTGATGTTCCATTTCAATCTTATCAAACATTAATGTAGCCCCGATTTTTCGGGCAAATGAACTTAGGGCATAGATCGTTTCATCAAAGCCAATCGTCCCAGATTGTGACTTTAAGGATGACAGATGGACCCGGATAAAATGAGGGGATAAAGGAGCTATCCGCTCTAGCCGCACACCGCTTGATTCAGCATTTTCAATCGCAATCCGAATGCCAAAGGTTTTGATGAATTGAACCGTGTGTTCAATTGATCCTTCAATCCCTTTTAAACTTTCCTCAGGCAATACAAAAATAATTTGTGACGGCAGAAACCCTGCTTCTTTTTTTGAAAGAATCGTTTTTATTATTGTTTCTTCTACATCATAGATGAGAATATTAGGATCCATTCGAAACGCTAAAAATCCGGCTTGCTGCGCTTGAATAAAATGATCCAATGCCCGATTGATTAAATGTGCATATGCCTCTAACCGGTATTCCTCTGGAATTTGCTGATCCATAAAAAAAGAATCCAGATCTCCATCTGTATGCTCTTCTCTAAATTTTCCCATCACTTCATAACCGACAATTTGCAGATCTTCAGCACTAAAAAAAGGTTCATAAAAAGGAAGTAAATGATTCATATTTGAAATGATGTCAAGTGGGTCAATATTCATCCGATGGATCACCCTTTTCTTCCAAATCTTATTCAACATGGATTCATTCGTCTCAGACCATTCTAAATATAAGCGGTATTAAGAGGGAGGTCTTACCTATATGAAGCGGCTGATCTTCTTATTCATGTTTTTCCCGCTTATTGGATGTCAGCAAACTGAATCCAATCATTATCAAGCTTCACCTTATAAAATAAATTATGAACCAAAAAAATTAGTCCAACAAGAAGAAGTTAAAAAAGAAATGATGGTGGATGTCCCATTAATCAAACAAAACCCAGAATTGAAATTCGGATGTGAAGTGACTAGTACAGCTATGTTACTCCAATATGCCGGGGTTCCTGTAAATAAAATGGAGCTATATAAGCAAGTTAAAAAAGACCCAGACCCGTTAGTTGAGAGAAACGGCAATATTATCAGCTGGGGTAATCCTGCAGACGGTTTTGTAGGAGATATGACAGGAAAAAAGAAGGGGTATGCTGTTTTTGATCAGCCTATTGAAGATCTCGTTAATCAATATTTAGACGGAAAAGCCATTAATTTTACGAACCAGCCCTTTTCCTCTTTATTAACACATGTAGGAAAAGGCTTTCCTATTGTAATTTGGACAACAGGAGATTATAAACTGCCAAATAGATGGGAATCTTGGGAACATCAAGGAAAAACGATTAAAACACCATTAGATCTTCATGTAGTTGTATTAGTCGGCTATGATCAAGAATATGTGTATCTGAATGACCCCCTTAGCGGAGTCAAACAAGCAAAAGTAGATAAAGAGCAATTTATTCAATCCTGGGATGCATTAGAAAAAAGAGCCGTCAGTTACCATGAGTAGCTGACGGCTTTATGATAGACCGTTTTCCTGATCTATTAACAATTGATTTAATTTCGTTAAGGATCTGACAATCGTTTTTTTTCGGTTATATCCTTTGGCAGTGACAACTGTATTGCCATAAACGGCAATTGCTTTGCCAAAATCGCCAGCTCTTTGGTAGCCATATATCCATACTTTAATAGTTCCATTAACATTAGGTAAGACAAGCACTTCCATTTTAGCTTGAGACTTCATTTTGGCTCCCCCTAAAGCTATTAAAATAGCAGTTATACAAACTGTAAAGGAAATTAGACCTTTTTGTCAAAGTTTTAGCAATCCCGATTTGTATTTTATAGACAGGATAATAATGACAATTTCCATTTTCTTTAGACTCTGATAGTATTTAGTGATATAGGAAGGACAGCTTTTAATCTATTATCGTCTTTCCAGCAGTTTTTTTGAAATAGATCCATAATAAAAGAATTTCAGGTTGGGATTATCATGAAGAAAAAGATTTCAAGAAGGAGCTTTTTAACACGAGGGTTTAAAACCATTGGCGCTTTTATTGCCTCCGTTTCTGGAGGTTATTATTATGCTAAACATTTGGAGCCTTTTTGGCTAGAAATAAATTCATATACGATTAAAAAACAAACGATTTCACCGGGGTTAGCCGGAATTAGAATTCTGCAATTCAGCGATACTCATCTGGGTTTCCACTATGACCTATCAGATCTTACCCTTATTGTAGATAAAATTAAGGTTTTAAAACCAGATATCATTGTGTTTACAGGGGATTTGATGGATGAGCCGCAAAACTATCCCTATCCAGATCAAATTATTCCCATTCTTCAATCATTATCTGCTCCTCTAGGGAAATATGCTGTGTATGGCAATCATGATCACGGTGGCTATGGAACAAACCTTTACGGCCAAATTATGAAGCTTTCTGGTTTTACGCTTTTACAAAATGAGGTAATCACAGTTGCCAGGAATTCAGACATATTTTATCTTGCTGGACTTGATGATGCCATGTTAGGCTCACCTGATTTTCAGGCAATTGCCAATAAAATGAGCGGCAATCCGTTTAAACTGCTTTTATCGCACGCACCTGACTTAGCTGATATCGCATCATCATTTGGGTTTGACTTTCAATTAAGCGGCCATAGTCACGGAGGTCAGGTACAAATTCCTTTCTTAGGTGCGTTAGTGAAACCACCGTTCGGGGAAAAATATTATGACGGATTTTATGAGATTAATCATGATCAGCCCCTTACTCTTTATGTCAATCGAGGATTAGGGACAACGAGACTCCCCTTTCGTTTTTTATCCCGCCCTGAAATCACAATGTTCACACTTGAAAGTGATTAAACATGAGCAATGGTTAGCCAGAAGCTTAACCATTGCTCTATTTTACTGGAAGTCCCCTGCCGGTTTTAACTGATTAATGTCCCAATCCAAAAAAAGATTATACTCAAAATGACTGTTCCTGCTGCATAGATAAAAAAGCAGAGTTTACTTCTCCTCCACAACATAAAAGCATCTGCACTATACGTTGAAAACGTTGTATAGGAACCAATGAGCCCCGTACCAATAATCAATAGAAATAATGGACTAGATGAATCAATAGCTTGACTGCAAAAGCCAAGCAGGAAAGAGCCAGTGATATTAACAAAGCATGTCCCCCAGAATCTGTTTGACCGCTTTCGCCATAAATGAATCACCCAATCTCTTATGACAGCACCTATAAACCCTCCTAAAAAAATGAGCAATAAAAGACTAGGAGACATAAGGACTGCTCCTTTTTCGCTTTTTTACCAGTCGGGCTGCTTTCTCTCCTGCTACAGCACCGGTTACTCCTAATCCGACAGATAACAAAATATAGAGACAAGCCACCCAAATATTTAAATTGAAAAGAACAGCTACTTCACTTGAAAAGGTAGACATGGTCGTAAATCCCCCGCAAAATCCAGTTACCAATAGGCCTTTAAGCAATTCCCGCTCAAGCCATAAATAAGTAAACAAAGTAATCAAAAAAGAACCACTGACATTAATCAGCAAAGTGGAATAGGGAAATACTGTTGAAGGATCTAGGAATATAAATCGTGTTAATGCTCCCACTCCACCGCCAAAGCCGACCACTATTGTTCGAACCAATTATAATATCCTCCTTTTGGGACGATAGCCCGTATTAATTTGGGACAGGCGCGACTTACCCCTTACTCCATACACTAAAGTAAGATTCTGACTTGAAAGAGAGGAGGTAGAATACATGCATTCTGTCTACAGTTATATGTATCCGCAGCTTAGTTATAATCCATTAACCCGAGGACAGCATGACACCCGTTTTTTTCCATTTTTCCCTTTTGTTTTAGGAGGGCTTGCCGGTTTGGCCGTTGCTCCATTTTTTTATCGTCCCTATTATCCGCCGTATCCTTATCCGCCATATCCTGCTCCTTACCCGGCGTATGGTCCTTACTACGGAGGTGTAGGAGGCTATCCCGTTCAGGAAACGATCAATATCTATTCTTAACGATCAATGATTATCCAAAAAGGAATCTATATAGGGTCCATCACCATTCACTGTTTTAAAAATGGGATGGCCTCTATTTATTATAAACTTAAGAAGGCAAATCTGCCTTTGCATTAAACAGGAATCTCTGTATAATAAAATTAGACTATATAATTATGATAGATAAAGACATGTTCAACTAGAAGAAAGGAGAATAAACGCTTGCAAAGGTCTACTGAGTCGAAACCGTTCACATTAACCCCTAATACGATTGCGAAGGCTATTTTTACTGTGAACCGACACGCTAAAACAGCTACTAATAATAAATATTTATACAAATTAAAACAAGAAGCCTTAGTCAAATTAATAAAAGAAGGAAAAGCTCAGAAAATTGGCCTGCATTTTTCAAATAATCCTAAATACAGCAGGCAGCAATCGGATGTCCTCGTTGAATGCAATGAATTTACTTTTCATATTCCTCCATCCAAAGAAGACTTTCAGACTTTACCTCATTTAGGTGAGTTAAATTCCTCTATAAGAAATCCTAAAGTTCATATGTCATTAAATACGGCTAAAAAGGTTCTCCAATCCTATACCGGCATTAAGGAAAACACAGCTGCAGCATCTCATAAAGCATCGAAAGGCTATCAAAAGCCTGTTTTTAAAAGACTAGGTGAGTCATATGGTCCTGTTTGGCGAAAAAAATAAACCGGAATGGACTTTATGTCTTTTCCGGTTTTGTTTTCCTTATCTAATACCCCTGTCAGATTGTATCACATTTAAAATTTCTTCCAAATCTAAAATATACAATAGTCCCTGATCTGTCTCGATTTCATATTGCATGTAAGAAGCTTGCGATATTCTAAAATCTTCCTTATTTACAATTTTAATTTCAGTTACCTCATCGACGTGAATAACGAAATGGTAATTGAGACATTGCAGGACGATCATTTTTTCTTGTTTTGCGTTAAAATGAGAGGTTTCGTCTATAACCTCCTCAAGATTTAAAACATTTAGCACGTCTCCCCGAACGGCGGCCATCCCTTTTATAAATGGATGTGCCAAAGGAATCGATGTAACGGGTGTACTATGAATTATTTCTTGAACGGCGTCAATTGTAACACCTAATATTTTTTTCCCGACTTTAAATTCAACAATTTCTATTGTTTTAACAGCATCACTTGTCAAAATCGATTGTGCCATTCTTTTCTTTCCTCCCCATTTATTACCTTTACTATATCACGAAATAGGAAGGATCTCATAGGGTTATTCACTATTTTGCGTTACATTAAAATAAAATTTGTCTTTATTTTTTTTATGCTTTAATTGAGTTTCTTTATTCATTTTTTGCTGTTTCCCCATCTCGCCATCAGATTCGTAACTCAGTTTAAAACTTTCTTCTTTTTCTTTGACCATATTTAAAAAAACAACTCCTTTTTATTAATCTATCATTTCCTTTTATAAAAGAATTATCCATGTTTTTAAATAGAGAATGTGTAAGTCTTATTTATAAAAAATATCTAAGGGATTAACCAAAACAATGACAACGCTGCTGAAATTAAGTAAAATGAATTAACAATAGATCCATATGGAAGGATGTTCATCATTGGAATCACTGTTAAATGAGAATGTAAAGAACATACAAATATCTGGAATCCGAAAGTTTTTTAATCTGGTGGCTGAATATGATCATGTCGTTTCGTTAACGATTGGGGTACCTGATTTTCCTACCCCTGATCATGTAAAAGAGGCAGCCATCCGTGCGATTCAGGAAAATATAACAACGTACACTCATAATGCAGGCCGAATAGATGTAAGAAAAGCAGCTTGTCACTTTGTTAAAGAGAAATATAAGCTTCAATATAATGAAAACGAAGTTATTGTTACAGTAGGTGCAAGTGAAGCAATTGATATAGCCTTGCGTACGATTTTAAGTAAAGGGGATGAGGTCATTTTACCAGGGCCTGTATATCCTGGCTATGAACCGCTGATCCAATTAAGCGGCGGTATCCCTATTTATGCAGACGTAAGGCAAAATGGCTTTAAACTTACAGCGGATATAGTTGAAAAATACATAACAGAACAAACAAAATGTATTATCCTGCCTTACCCTTCCAATCCAACAGGTGTTAGCTTGGAAGCGGATGAATTAACAGCAATTGCCTCATTAGTTAAAGAAAAAAATATTTTTGTAATTGCTGACGAGATTTACAGCGAGTTAACTTATGGACGCACCCATGTATCGATTGCACAATTTCTAAAAGAACAAACAATTCTTATCAACGGACTGTCTAAATCACACGCCATGACTGGCTGGAGAATTGGCCTTTTGTTTGGTCCGGAAAAAGTTGTCCAGAATATGTTAAAAGTCCATCAATATAATGTAAGCTGTGCAACCTCAATCTCCCAAATGGCAGCTCTCGAGGCTTTAACAAATGGGATAAACGATGCTCTGCCTATGAGAGAAGAATATCAGAATAGAAGAGACTATTGTTATCAGGAGTTAACGAAGATGGGGATTGATGTCGTATTGCCTGACGGAGCATTTTATTTTTTTGTTCCGATCCCTACAGGGGAGCCTTCATTCCAATTTGCGACTAACCTGCTTCGTGAACAACGAATTGCCGTTGTACCCGGTGATGCCTTTTCTTCCTTAGGCGAAGGCTATTTCCGAATGTCATACTCCTGTTCCATGCAACAGCTTGAAAAAGGTTTAAATGGTATTCGTGCCTATCTCGCTGGCTTTGGGAATAATTAAATTTCAAATTTAAAGGGAGCAGGTTTCTGTGCTCCCTTTTTTTATGACAATTCCCCATTTCTGCGTTCAGCTTCTCTTATCTTTTTAGCTTTTTCCCTGTGCAGCTTATTTGCCTCTGCACTGCCCATTTCCTTGCCAAATTCAGTATCACTGACAGCTGCATTAAATCCCTGTTTATTTTTTTGCCCTGGATCGTCTTTTTTATTTCGTTTGGCCATTTGCAAATCCCTCCTAACAACTAGTTTGCGGAGAGAATATTACGTTATACCTGCCAAAAAAGTGGTTCTTATTATTCACTCCAATATTTATATAAGGCTTGTGTGCCTTTGTCACTGTAGCCCTTTTGCGCTAACGACTGGTACATATCGCGCGCTAAAGATAGTCCTGGCAAGGCCAGTTCCATTCGTTTCGCTTCCTCAAGTGCAATTCCCATATCCTTAATAAAGTGTTTAATATAAAAACCCGGTTCAAAATTATTGGCTAATATTCTTGGCGCGAGATTTGATAATGACCAGCTTCCCGCTGCTCCACCAGATATACTTTTTAAGACTTGCTCAGGGTTTAGTCCTGCCTTTTGACCGTACACTATTGCTTCACACACCCCTATCATATTCGTGGCAATTGCAATTTGGTTGCACATTTTTGTATGCTGCCCGCTGCCTGCTTCCCCTTGATACACAATATTTTGTCCCATGGTTTGTAAGACTGGTAAGGCCTCGTCAAAAGCAGCTTTATCTCCGCCTGCCATGATAGAAAGGGTTCCTTCTTTTGCCCCAATATCCCCGCCAGTAACCGGCGCATCTAATGAGGTATGGTCAGAATCTTTGGCTGCTTGATAAATCCGCTCGGCAAGTTCTGGCTTTGATGTAGTCATATCAATAAAAATGGTTCCTGGTTGGGCATACCGAATCAGACCTTCTTCACCGAGGTAAACTTCTTCTACGTCATGCGGATATCCCACCATAGTGATTATAAGCTGACTTTGGTTCGCAACCTCCTTAGGAGAAGTACACCAGGCAGCTCCTTTTTCAATTAATGCTTCCGCTTTATTTTTTGATCTTGTATAAATAAATAGTTCCCCGTATTTGTTTAGCAAGCGCTTAGCCATACTTTGGCCCATAACTCCTAAACCAATAAATCCAATCCTTCTCATGGAATCCCTCTTTTCATAATTTTTCTGGTGATTTAATAAAAATTTTGCGAAAATATGATAAGACAACTTTATCTTATCATATCAGCCAGCCTGATCATTAGTTATGGAGGTGTTTTTTGATGGCATATAGGAAAGAACTTTTCGTATGGAATGGCAGCGAAAATAAAAAAGCTGTAATTAGAACATACGAGAAAAAGGATTTTGAAGGATTAATCGATGTACAGAGAGAGGCCTTTCCGCCACCTTTTCCTTCTGAGCTTTGGTGGGATCACGATCAATTGCATAACCATATTCATTTATTCCCTGATGGTGCACTTTGCGTAGAAATAGACGGCATTATTGTAGGTTCGATGACTGGACTTCTTACGGATTTTGATCCAAATGAACCTGATCATACGTGGTCTGAGGCAACAGATAATGGATATATTGCAAATCATAATCCAAACGGAAAAACACTGTATGTAGTTGATATATGTGTTCGCCCTTCCTACCGTAAATTTGGACTCGGGAAATGGCTCATGCATGCAATGTATGAAACGGTAATTCAATTAAATCTGGAACGTTTACTTGGGGGAGGTCGTCTTCCTTATTTTCACCGGTATGCTGATGCATTAACGATTGAAGAATATGTTGAAAAGGTGGTAGCAGGAGAAGTTTTCGATCCCGTCATATCCTTTTTGCTTCGGTGCGGAAGGATGCCGATTCATATCGTTAAAAACTATCTCGAAGACGAAGAGTCCCATAACTATGGATTATTAATGGAGTGGAAGAATCCATTTTATTCAGACCAAAGATAATAATAATCAACGCCAGCCGTACTGGAATTATCAGTTTTTTACGGACATCAGTTCCGCTATTTGTGTAAAAAAGGGCGATTTCTGAAGTTATAGGACATTGGTTCCGTTATTTTGCTAAATCACACAGATTTTTTGCTGATTTTCCTTAAATAACGGATTGTATGTCCTTTAGTAACATCAGAACCGGGGTTTTTGAGGAAATAACGGATCGTATGTCCGCTTTTATCATTCGTGGAGCAGCTACAGCTTTCTATCTGACATGAGGTTCCGTTATTATTGTGTCAAAACTGACGATTCCTGACATTATAGTGTGTCGGTCCGTTTTTTTGCATAAATTTGTTACTTTCCTAATGAAAAACAAAAGCCGGCTAAACAGCCGGCTTTTCAAAAAGGGGGGAATGAGAAAATATAAGCAACTTTATCCTTGTGTTTATTATTCTATCCCCCATTTGTTACAAAGGAAACCTTATTCCGATTACATTTTGATTACAAACTGATAACTCGCTCGATTTCTTGTTTTACCTCTTCATACGAGGACATTTGGATAACTTTATCAGCTAATTGCTTCATATCATCGACCGATAGTTTTTTGATTAGTGACCGCGCCTTCAGTATCGAAGTAGCACTCATAGAAAATTCATCTAATCCTAAACCAAGTAAGATGAGAATAGCCTTTTCGTCTCCAGCCATTTCGCCGCACATGCCTGCCCATTTACCATTTCCGTGAGCTGCATCAATCACCATTTTAATCAATCTAAGAATAGACGGATTGTACGGCTGATAGAGGTAGGATACTCTCTCATTCATTCGGTCTGCGGCCATTGTATACTGTATTAAATCATTAGTGCCAATGCTAAAGAAATCCACTTCTTTGGCAAACTGGTCAGCTAAGACTGCAGTGGATGGAATCTCAACCATAATACCCATTTCTATGTTGTCGGCTACTTCAATTCCCTCTTGGACCAGCTTCAATCTTTCATCTTCTAAGATGGACTTGGCTTGACGGAATTCATCAATCGTTGCAATCATTGGAAACATGATTTTCAAGTTCCCGTATGGGCTTGCTTTTAAGAGAGCCCTAAGCTGAGTCCGGAATATATCTTGCTCCTCTAAACAGAGCCGAATCGCTCTATAGCCAAGAAATGGGTTCATTTCTTTCGGGAGATTTAAATAAGGCAGCTCCTTATCCCCGCCAATATCTAAAGTCCGGACAACAACTGGCTTACCTTCCATTCCTTCTAAAACGGTCTTGTAAGCTTCGAATTGTTCATCCTCACTAGGAAGTTCATCCCGGCCCATATAGAGAAACTCAGTCCGATATAAACCGATTCCTTCTGCCCCATTCGCATGAGCACCTTTTAAATCTGCTGGCGTTCCAATATTCGCAGCCAGTTCGACATGATGCCCGTCTGCAGTCACGGTTTTCTCGTTAACGAGCTTGGCCCACTCTTGCTTTTGCTTATCATATGCTTCTTGATCGCGTTTATATTTTTCAATAACCTCAGGAGTCGGGTCTATGTAGACTTCTCCATTTAAACCATCAACAATGACAATGGTTCCATTCTCTACGGTTTTGGAAATTTCCTTCGTTCCGACAACAGCAGGAATTTCTAAGGAACGGGCCATAATCGCAGAGTGTGAGGTACGCCCGCCTATATCAGTAGCAAAGCCTTTTACAAATTGCTTATTTAACTGCGCCGTATCTGAAGGAGTTAAGTCTTCCGCAATCACAATTACTTCTTCTGCAATTAAACTTGGGGTAGGCAGGTTCACTCCAAGTAAGTGCGCCAGAATCCTTTTTGTTACATCTTTAATGTCACTGGCCCGCTCCCTCATATATTCATTTTCCATTTGTTCAAACATGGCAACAAACATAGAGGAAACTTCTTTTAGTGCAAATTCGGCATTAACCATTTCCGCCTCAATCTTTTCTCTTACTGGCCCCAGAAATTCCGGGTCATTGGCAACTAAAAGATGAGCTTCAAAAATAGCAGCTTTATCTGCACCTAATTTTTCAAGCGTATTGTTTTTAAGCGTTTCAAGCTCAGCGGTCGATTGCTCAATAGAACGTTGAAAACGTTCAATTTCTTCATGGGTGTCTTGGATGGTTTTCTTGGTAATATCCAAATTTGGTTCTACTAATCTGTATGCTTTCGCAATCGCAATACCGCTAGATGCTGCAATTCCTTTTAAAATATTTGGCATTATTCAGCTAGTCCCTCTTTTTTAAGAGTATCTTCAAGCGAATTAATCGCCTCTTGCTCGTCGTTTCCTTCAGCACTAATTGTGATGGCTGCACCTTTACCTACACCTAATGACATAACACCCATAATTGATTTTAAATTAACTTTTTTGCCTTTATACTCAAGTTGAATTTCGGAATCAAATTTACTTGCAGCTTGAACTAAAAGAGTAGCTGGTCTTGCGTGCAGACCTGTATCTGCTACAATTGTAAATGTTTTTTCTACCATATTTCATCATTCTCCTTTAAAAAGTGTCATCCCTTAAATTATACAACTTTTATACATTCGTCAACTAATGTCTTTTTTTGTTGATTGTGAACAATTTATGTATGTACATTCTTAAGTAGTATACGCTGTAAAGTACTATTCTATTTCAAGATTTTATATGCTTTTATGTAAAGGACAAAATCATGCAAATCATCGAATGAAATTTGCTTCATAATCGTCCTCCTCCATACTCATAAACAATAAAAAACCCGCACATTATATATGTGCGGACAGTTATGATTGATTATCTGGCAAATACGTGGTTTCCTATTGTGACCGTTACTGCTCTTAACCGAATCCATTGATTCGTTGTTTTATCAGGATTATAGAAGAAAAGAGAGCCATTTCCTTGTCCTCTAAAGGCTAATGCCTCTTTAACAGCCCGATAGGCTTCAGCATCAGCTTGCGCATTTATTTGTCCGTTTGCTACAGGTGAAAAGGCATAGTAGCCATTTGATTTTTCATAAATTACACCCTTTACTGTATCGGGAAAATCCTTGTGGTCAACACGGTTTAATACAACTGTGGCAACAGCCACTTTTCCGGCATAAGGTTCACCTTTTGCTTCCGCATGTACTAACCTTGCTAATAAATCTAACTCTGCACTTGTTATACTGGCTGGAAGGGTAATTCTTTGACCAGGATATATAAAATGAGATGTAATATTATTGATTTTCATAGTTTGTTTTAAAGATACACCGTATGTATTGCTAATTTTCCACAGTGTATCTCCCCTCTCAACAATATGAACATTACCCTGTGCGAATGCACTTGTATTAAATCCTAGCACTGTTATAGCTAATAGCAGTATGATTAAACGCAGCTTTTTCATGATGTTGTCTCCTCCCAGAATATTCTCACAATAATAGGCTATCAGTTTCATAGAGTTAGTTCATCAACTAATAATTGGCTAAATCACTATATTATTCCTAAAAAAATAATATGGTGAACCGTAAAAAGTCCTGATTTATCTCGATTCTTTAGTCCTATCATCAAATGTTTCAAGAAGAAGTCAAACTATTAAATTTTTATTACAGCTCCAAAAGATTGCTAGATTCCGATATATAGTAGTAGTTAGTTTTCTAGCTTCTCGGTTCAGGTGTAAAAGAATAGATAACACCGCCACCACGAAGAGCTACCCCTCTAAAATGTTTAAAGTCTTCCCTTTTTACTAATACTTCCCGAAACGACATGAAATCCTCTTTTTCTACTCTCAATTCATTTCTCAGTCCTGATTTTAATTCTTCAAGTAATATGTTTGCCTGTTGTTGATCCATATTTATCACCTTCCGCATTTCTAGTTTTTATTTTAAGAAAATTTCAGAAAAATCCCTTTACGTATGGTATAAAATCATGCAAAATATGGATAAGACTTCTTACCCACCTTTTAAAGGTGTCCATAGTTACAGTATAACTATACGTCTTGTTGTGTAAATACGATGGTCTATTGATATACAAGATAAAGGGAGAGATTTTGTTGAAAAAGGCTGAAGTAGGGAACCTAATTGAATTTCGCAACGGTTTAAGAGGGGTTGTAGAAAAAGTAAATGAAAACTCGGTAATTGTTGATTTAACCTATATGGATAACTACAGAGATTTAGAGTTGGAGCAAAAAACCGTGGTTAACCATAAAAACTATAAAGTTTTGAAAGATAGTCTCTAATGTGATATTTAAGGAGAGAGTAAAGTTCTCTCCTCTTTTTATAAGTATACGAGGATCTATAAAATAGACAATTACATACTTCTCTGGTGAAATAATAAATAACTCGGGGTATCCCGAGTTATTTTGGTGTGCCTTTTCCAAGCTCCTTAAATGATTTTACTTTTCCATGAGGGTTTTGCGATTGCTTTCGCACATTCCACATTCTTTCTTTTTCATTCTTTTGAAATGTCATATTTTTCTCCCTTCATCAAAATCCCCCTGCTGCCGCCAAAATTTATGGTACAATGGGATTTGTTTCGTTATTTTTGATTTATACGGAAGCTCCTCCACTATGTATCGTTTACATAAAAGAGAAAAACATTCAATAGATAGACAACCCTTTTGCCATTTTAGAAAGGATGATTGCCAATGCTGCTGGAAAGAAGGGAACAACTTAAACTATTTATCGGAGTCATTAGCGCACATTTTCTTTTAAATTTTACTTATAAAGATGAGGATGTTTTTTGGTATATGTTCACAGCAAGTTCCCTAGTCCTCATTAGTTACGCGATTGTAAATGGTCAAATTGAGGATAAGCTTTCACCAGCTTCTTTTTTGTTCTATGGAATCGTTTCGGGTTTGCTTCTGTTTGGAGCCTTCTACTTAGGCTACATTCTCCTAGAAGCTATCGGATCAGCTAGCGTCCGTGATGTGTCGAAGCTTTATCGGGATTTTGCTCCAAGCAATATCTGGCAATTTTTAGCACTCATTCTATTCGTGGTCCCAGGAGAAGAAATTTTTTGGAGAGGCTATGTCTTTTCAAAATTCAAGAAACACTCAAATCTGATGTATAGCATTATAGCCTCAAGTATACTCTATGCTTCCGTTCAAATTTATGCCGATGCGTGGATTCTTGTCATAGCAGCCATCGTCGCAGGTGTATTTTGGAATATCTTATACCATTGGAAAAAAAGTATGCCGCTAATAATTGTTTCTCACCTGACATTTGATCTTCTTCTTTTTTGGTATCTGCCTGTCTAATTACACCTTCTTGCCGTATAATTAACATATTTTACTAATTAATAGGTCGATACAATCAAAAGTAAGAAGAGGCATCCCTTTTTGAAGGATTTTGTTCTACAATAGAGAGAAAGATATTTTCAGCAGGAGGAACTTGCATGAAACATTTCCATTATTTTATCGCTGTCTTAACTTTAGCTTCAGTTATACTGTCTGCATGTGGGACAAGCACTGCTGCACCAGAAGGGGAAACCGTAAGCCCATCCAATGATTCAGTAAATGATAGTGCTGTACAAAACCCTGAAGAAACAGAAGCAGGTGAAGAAATAGTTACTAATCCTGAGGATGAAGCAAATTCTCAAACCATTACTTATACATTAGGCGGCAGCGAGATTTCCGAATCGGCTTCATTAGTCAGCAGTCCAGAACAGTCTTTCGCTATATATACCTTGCCTGACTTTACATTAGTATCGGAAGAACCAGGAAAAGATGTTTTATATCTAAATGAGGATTCTTCTATTTTTATGAGAATCGAATTAATTGATGAATCCGTTAATTTAGAGCAGTTAATTCAAACCACAACAGACCAGCTCGCCGTTGTTTCAAATGTTGTCAGTCAAGATGAAACAAGTGAAAATGTCGAACTACCTGATGCGATAAAACTTGAAGCCAGTAACGAAGAACAAATTGTAACATCTTATATTAAAAAGGGAGAATTCCGTTGGAAGATAACGATGTTTACAACAGCTTCCATGGATTACAGAGATGCTTTCCTGCAAATGGCCAAAACGATTACTCCAATCGAGTAAAGATAACTAGGAAAACCAGATGGTTTTCCTAGTTTTTTTATTCTTTATCAGGACGCACCCACAATAAGATTAAAAAAGCGAGACCTATATAGCCAAAAATCGGATACAAAATAGATAACAGCGTTCCATATTCGATAATACTAATAAAATAGGTAATGATGAAGATAGTCAAAATAATGATGGTACTATGTATCGGAACATACTGCCTAATCTGCCTTTCAAGCCCAAAGGTATTTCCTATTACGGAAGTAAAGATTTCACCATAAATGATTAAGATAAAAATCCAATACAGTCCTGCTGCTAATGATTTCATCATAACAGCCATTGGAATTTCATACAGAGTGACATGATCAAGCATGACAAGGGTAAAATGGCTTGACAGTAAAATTAGCGTTAAAAGGATCCCACCTAATCTTCCCCCCCACTTTACCACATTTTCATCTTTTAATTCAAAGGCAACCGGGACTAAAACAGCTTGAGCGAGAGAAAGATTAAAAGCCGTATATGTAAAAGGAGCTAAAACTGCTTTCCAACCGTCACTTTGCGGAGGAATCCACATAACATGATCGACAAATTGGGGCAGTCTCAATGATAAAATCATTAATAAAAAGCTAAACCCAATCATCATTGGAACAACAAAGGTGTTCACTGCAAATAATCCTTTCGTTCCCACTGTTAATACGAGGATCGAAAGAACGATTGTACCGAATATACCTGCTTCCTTTGGGATATGTAACTGTTCTTCAAAAACGGCACCCGCCCCCGAAAGCATCACAGCATTTACACCCAGCAATATAAAAAGCATTAAACCATTAATGCCTGTTCCAAAAAAGCGTCCAAATAATACAATGTTTAACTCCTGATAAGAGCGGCTTTTTGTTTCAATTGCTACTAACATTAGTTTGGTCCCCATCGTGATAAACAGGTATCCGGCAAAGATCATTCCTAAAAGTCCAATAAATCCAAATCGGGTAAAAAACTCTACTATTTCTTTCCCAGTCGCAAACCCTGCCCCGACGATTGTTCCTACATATACGGCGGCTAGTTGTAAAGCCTGACTCCATTTACCAGTCATCAACTCACCTTCTTCCATTACATATATATGTCAACTTGTCCGACCCTACCACAAGAAAAGAAGCAAAAAACTTGAAAGTCAAAAAAGGTCAAAGTATAATATAGTCAAAGATAGTCAAAGTCAAAACAAAGAAAGAGGAGGATGTACTATGCTTTGTCAACAATGTCATAAACGTCAGGCAACAATTCATCTTCGCTATCAATTGAACAATCAAATAAACGAAACTCATATTTGCCAAGAGTGTTATCAAGATGTTGTTAACTATGCTGGTCTTAATGGGAATAACACCCCGTATGATCATCAATTCCCTTTTGGATCTTGGAATAAATCAATACAAAAAGAAAATAAACAAAAAGATTCATTCCTTGAAAATCATGCCAAAAACTTATCGACTCTTGCTAAAACCGGAAGAGTAGATCCAGTTATCGGCAGGGATGATGAGTTGGAGCAGGTTATTGAAATTTTAAATAGAAGAAATAAGAACAATCCTGTCTTAATTGGAGAACCTGGCGTTGGGAAAACAGCCATTGCAGAAGGATTAGCATTAAAAGTTGCAGAAGGCAGTGTCCCTGAAAAACTATTGAATAAAACCGTATACGTGTTAGACGTAGCTTCACTTGTCGCCAACACAGGAATCCGCGGCCAATTTGAGGAGAAAATGAAAAAGCTTATCGAAGAAGTTCAAAGTGATCCAAGCATTATCTTATTTATTGATGAACTTCATTTATTGGTTGGTGCAGGATCAGCAGAAGGCTCTATGGATGCCGGAAACATTCTTAAGCCCGCATTAGCACGGGGCGAGCTGCAATTAATTGGTGCAACCACCTTAAAAGAATACCGAAAAATTGAAAAGGATGCCGCTTTGGAAAGAAGATTTCAGCCTGTTACCGTAAAAGAACCGACACTTGAAGCGGCTGCCAAAATTTTGTCAGGTCTAAAGGATCGTTACGAGGATTTCCATCAGGTCACCTATACAGATGAAGCAATCAAAGCCTGTGTCGAACTTTCACATCGATATATTCAAGACCGCTTCCTGCCTGACAAAGCGATTGATTTATTAGATCAGGCTGGTTCAAAAGTGCAGCTCGACGCAAATAAAGGCTCAAGTTCAGAAATTAAAAAACAGTTGGCCATTCTCCAAGAGAAAAAAGAACAAGCTTTAAAACTTGAACATTATGAAGAAGCGGCCAAGCTAAGAGATCAGGAAAATAACCTGCTAAAGCAGCTAAATGAAGTAAGTGAATCCAGTGAAAAACCTGTTGTTTCGGTTGATGTGATTCATCAACTAATTGAAAAGAAAACAGGCATTCCTGTCGGAAAATTAGAGAATGAAGAAAATTTGAAGCTTAAAAACCTTGAGAATGCTATGAAGCAAAAGGTAATAGGTCAAAATCAGGCAATTGAAAAAGTAGCAAGAGCGGTTAAGCGCAGTCGTGCCGGTCTTAAAGCAAAGTCAAGACCGATTGGATCCTTCCTATTTGTTGGTCCTACCGGTGTTGGTAAAACGGAACTTGCCAAGACACTTGCCTATGAACTATTTGGCACAAAAGATGCATTGATTCGCCTCGATATGAGTGAGTACATGGAAAAACACAGTATTTCTAAAATTATTGGGTCACCACCGGGCTATGTTGGACATGAAGACGCGGGACAATTAACTGAAAAAATCCGCCGGAACCCATATAGTATTATTCTCTTAGACGAAATTGAAAAAGCTCACCCAGATGTGCAGCATCTGTTTCTGCAAATCTTAGAGGATGGCCGTTTAACAGATAGTCACGGAACTACAGTAAGCTTTAAAGACACAGTGATTATTATGACATCGAATGCTGGTGTATCAGAAGCAAAGAAAGCTCCTGTAGGTTTTAATCAGTCCGATGTTGAAGAGGAAACAAGTATTTTAGAAAGACTTGGAGGCTTCTTTAAGCCTGAGTTCCTAAACCGATTTGACAGCATTATTGAGTTCAACAGCCTTGAGGAACCAGAGCTAATCCAAATCGTAGAACTGCTTCTACAAGAATTAGCAAATACCCTCCAAGCTGAACATCAGATTGAGCTTGATGTAACAGAAGAAGCGAAAAAATTGATCGCAAAACATGGCTATCACCCTCAATTTGGTGCAAGACCATTACGACGAGTGATTCAAGAAAAAATAGAAGATCCAATTGCTGATCTTCTTTTAGAAAGTTCATCCATCAGCAAGATTGTTGTCGAAGTGACAGACAGTGAACTTTCCATTCAATCAATCTAGTAAGATAGACAAAGAGACCTAAGCAATGCTTAGGTCTCTTTGTTTCTATTTTTATAGTTTCGTATCATCAACGGAAGAAAGCCACTCATTGATTTCATCAATAACAGATTCGATACAGCCTTCTTCAAAAGGAGATTTAAGCCCAGCAGATTGAACTAGCTCAGTAAAGGATAAACTGCCGCCCAGTTTACATAAATCTACATAGCTTTGCCATGCATCTTTTTGATTCTTTTGCGCCTTGACCCAATATTGAAAAGCACAAATTTGGGCAAGTGTATAGTCAATATAATAGAAAGGAGAATTATAGATATGACTCTGGCGTTGCCAATAACCGCCGTTCTCTAAATACTCATTCCCATCATAGTCACGATGTGGCAGATATTTCTTTTCAATTTCTCTCCAGGCATGATTTCTCTCATCTGGTGTTGCCTCATAGTTCTCATAAACCCAATGCTGATATTCATCTACCGATACTCCATAAGGAAGGAACAAAAGTGCCTCACTTAGGTGGGAAAATTTATACTTATCCGTATCTTCTTTAAAGAACAGCTCCATCCATGGCCAAGTAAAGAATTCCATCGACATTGAATGAATCTCACAAGCCTCATGTGTAGGGAACTGATACTCAGGAACCTCGTACTGCCTGCTTGAGTATACTTGAAAAGCATGTCCTGCTTCATGCGTTAATACATCGATATCGCCAGAAGTCCCATTAAAATTAGAGAAAATAAAAGGAGATTGGTAATCGGCTATATAAGTACAGTACCCTCCGCCGGCCTTTCCTTTTTTCGCTACTAAATCCATTAATTCATGGTCAAGCATAAACTGGAAAAATTCATTGGCTTCATTTGATAATTCAGCATACATAGTCTTTCCGTTATCAATAATCCATTCTGGAGAGCCTTTTGGTACAGCATTTCCGGTAGTAAATTTTAAACTCTCATCATAAAATTTTAAGGGTTTAATCCCAATTCTCTCACTTTGCCGTTGGATTAATTTAGATGCTAATGGAACGATATAGGTTTCAACCTGCTTTCTAAAATTAGCAACCATTTGGGCATCATACCCGACTCTTTGCATTCTCGCATATCCGAGTTCTACAAAATTTTTAAAACCTAATTTTTGTGCAATTTCTGTTCTTACTTTTACTAATTCATCATAGATCTGATCTAATTTCTCCTTATTATCTGCCATGAACCCAAATCTGGCATTATTAGCCTTAATCCGCATATCCCGGTCCTTAGATTCCATAAAAGGCCCTAACTGAGCAAGAGTTCTTTCCTCCCCTTCAAACGGAATTTTTGCAGAAGCCGTTAATTTTGTATATTCACTGGATAGTTTATTTTCTTTTTGAAGCAGCGGAATAATTTCAGGTTTGAATGTTTTTAATTTTAGGTCTGCTAATGCAAATAATTGTCTTCCCCATTTTGCCTCTAGTTCCTTTCGAAAAGGAGATTCAACTAATGCCTCATAAAATGAAACGGCTAAACCATCCATTTCAGGATAGGACTCATCCATGAAATCCTGCTCTGCCTTATAAAATTCGTCCTCCGTATTGATAGAGTGCCGTATGTAAACAAGGTTTGCCAGTGTATCAAACTGATTTCTTACTCGATTTATCTCCTGCATTGCTTCATTTACCTGATCAAAGGATGTTGCTTTCTTAAACTGATCCAGCAAACGATTAAAATCCTGCTTATAAGCCTCTAAATTAGGTCTTTCATATTGATATTCTTGAAATTTCATCATTTTTCTTCTCCTTCAATAAAGTTAACCACTCATTAATTTCGATATCCGGATGATGTTCTCCTGCCCACTAAGTAAAAAAAGAGAGTACATATTAATCGTACTCTCTTTTTACAACTCTTTTGCAACTGTAGTTTTGCCAATGTGCTTCATAACTTCGATTGCAATTTCTTTATCTTCTTCAGACACAGCGGACATTAATTCATGAAGTCTTTTGGCATGCTCAGGGAAAAACTTGTCCATAAAAGCATTTCCCTCTTCTGTAATTTGACCAAATGTTACTCTGCGATCACTAGGACAAGCAATCCGTCGCATTAACCCTTTTTTTTCAAGTTTATCGACCACATAAGTAATACTTCCGCTTGCGATTAGGATTTTTTCTCCTATTTGCTGTAATGGCTGATCTCCTTTATGGTATAAAAGCTCTAAAACAGCGAATTCAGTTGGATTTAATCCTTCCTTTTGGATAAAGCGATTTACTCTTTCATTTAAGGTTTTATACGCCTTTGATAGAACGACAAAAAGCTTGAGTGACTGTTGGAGATCTTTATTATCTATCATTTCTCCTCATTCCCTAACCTTTCTTTTTCATTAAGTATAATTAAAACATGAAATGTCTGTCAAATATAGGAACAAATTGTAAATAATAAACAGCTTAATGAGGGTACCTTCCGCCAACAACCTTCCAATTGTAATTGACCTCAGCCCGTATCGTTTGATGAGTTAGAAAATAGTTTGCTAATAATTCTGTCATGTCGGTTTGAATTTCTTTGATGACAGGTTTATTTTTAAACATCGTATACTCACCGCCGCCGCCTGCCCGGTAATTATTCATAACCACCTCATAAAGTTCATCCGGATCAACAGGTTTTCCATTGAAAGAAAGATCTTTAATTCTATGGCCAGCAGGCTCTGATACATCGATGATATAATGAATGCCTTCCCACATGTCGTAATTGTAGTGCTGCGGCTTTGGTTCACTAAAATCCGAATTTACCATGATCTGTCCGTCAGAAGAAAGTTTAAAATAGGTAGCAGACTGCTCTAAAGCAGCCTTCATGTCAGCACCTGTTATTTGCAGAACTGTTAGTGTATTGGGATAAACATAGTTGGATACCAGATCTCTCATTGTCACTTTAGAAGTAAAACCTCTTGAACTATTATTAAAAAGAGCCGTATTTGATATTTTCGCTCCAGTAGCCTCCATTTGCACCTTATTAATAAATTCAATAAGAGGATGTTCTTCCACTCTAACCATCATTGGATCATGAATTGTCATATCTCCTTCAATTGATCCAATTGGCTGATCGAGCCACTTTTGTGTGCTATCTTCATACTCGTAAGTTAGCCGAATCATATCCTGATCTGTTTCTACGTCATCCATCATAATCACTTCTGCTTTTTTATGACAAACCGCCCAAGAATCGTGTTGTTTTTCCATTTTAATCGTAATCTTGCCAATTCCTTTTCCATTAAATGACGGCTGAACAACGGACACACCATTCAACGATTCGGACGCAATGGTCCGATGCTGATGCCCGGTGAGGAGAACGTCTATCCCCTGAATGCTATGACATATTTCGTATGCCTGATTTTCTCCTGTTAACGGTTCTGTAGCTTTCCCGGTTCCTAAATCTTTCTCGAATCCTCCATGATAGGAAACAACCAATAAATCAAACTGTTCATGATCCCTTAAATATTCCACCCATTTTTTTGTTGCCTGAAGTGCAACCTCAAAAGCAAGTTCGGAAATGTGATATGGATTTTCCCAATTCGGTATATAATGAGTGGTAACTCCCAAGACAGCCACTCTTAAACCATTTGCAAAGGATTTAATGATATATGGCTTCCCAAAATAAGGTTCTTTTGTTGCTTTATGAAGAATATTGCATGACAGCCATGGAAATGCCGATTCATGAACGGCCTGATTCAAAACTTTCATTCCATAATTAAACTCATGATTGCCAATAACTGCTGCATCATATTCAAGGCTATTTAAGATTTTAATCATAGGATTTGGCTGCTGATTGGCAAATTTTATGTAATGGTAGGTTAACGGAGTCCCTTGAATCAAATCGCCATTATCAATTAATAAAGTATAAGGATTCTTTTCTCTCTCCTTTTTAATTACTGTGGCTATTTTAGCCAGACCTAAAGGGGTTTCCTCATTAGTCCCATAATTGATAGGAAAAATGTTTCCATGCACATCACTAGTCTCTAAAATGATTAAATTTATTTGCTGGCTGACAGTCATTTCCGACTCTCCAATCATAATAACTTAATGATAAAACAAATGCCAAAGCATCTTCGCTTTGGCTAGTTTGTTATACAATACGCTTTCTTATAGCTGCAGATAAGAAATCAATAACTGTAACAACGACAATGATTACGAGAATGATCATTCCCATTTCATTCCAATCACGATTTGATTTTGCAATAACAATCGCCGTTCCAATCCCGCCAGCCCCGACAATACCGAGGATGGTTGATGCACGGACATCGACTTCAAACCGGTAAATCGCATAGGACAAAAATTCAGGAATAATTTGTGGAATGATTCCGTGGAACATAATTTGAATCTTATTCGCTCCTGCAGCCTCCATCGCTTCCACTACTTGCATATCGATGGACTCTAATACCTCTGAGTACATCTTTCCAAGCATTCCTGTTGAGCCAATCGCAATTGCCAGAACCCCGGCAAATGGGGTAGGACCAACAGCCGCTACGAAAATAATGGCTAAGATAACATCTGGAAATGCACGAATTGCACTTAAAATCCACTTACCGATTGTTGCAGCCACAACATTTTTAACCATATTTTGCGCTGCGAAGAAACCTAATGGAACAGCTAGTATAGCCGCCATTAAAGAGCCTACAAACGCAATATAAAGAGTTTGAATCATCGCATCTCTTACTTCGGCATAATCTTCTTTAAAATTAAGGTCAAATAATTTTGGAATCACTCGGTCGAAGTTATTAAGCATTCGTTCGTATGATCTAGCCCACTCAATATTTATCCCCATAAATGTCCAAACATATAAAACAATAACAGCTATTATTCCTATAGCTATTTTTGCTTTTTGCGATGAAGATTTTTTCTTTTTAGGAGGTACTATTAATTCCATTAAATTAGAGCCTCCCTTAACTTCTTACTAATATACTCAATTATAATAACTAACACAAAAATGACGATAATAACACCCATAGCAGCTTCAAATTGTCTAAAGTTCAATAAGCTATTCAAGATTGTACCTATACCACCTGCACCTACTAAACCTAGAACTACAGAAGCACGGATGTTAATTTCAAATACATAAAGGGTAAATGAAATAAATTGAGGTAAAACTTGAGGTACCACGGCGAATCCAATCGTTTGAATTGAGCCAGCTCCTGCAGCCTTCATTGCCTCAAGAGGGTTCATATCGATAGCCTCGATGGTTTCACTTATTAATTTTGCCAAAATACCTAAAGAGAAAATTATAAGAGCTAATATCCCTGGTAACACACCAATTCCAAATAAGCCTACAAATATAACTGCAAGAACAATATCCGGAATTGTACGGAGAATATTCAAAACGACTCTTACAAATGTATAGAGATATTTATTGGTTGTAATATTACTTGCAGCTAACAGACATAAAGGAATCGTTAGAATTGCTGCTATTGTTGTGGCAATGACAGCCATTTGAATCGTTTCAGCTAATGATTCCCAAATTTGTTTAACAACTCCCCAATCAGGCGGGAAAAAGAAACCAAACACACGCTGCATATCGGGAATCCCTTCAATAAGCTCAGGGACCGTAGATTCCGTCTTATATGCACTCCAAAAGTAAAATCCTAATACAACCGCGAAAATCGCCGTAACTTGGGCTTTTTTCTTTGCTGGAACAAGACTAGGCGCTTTTGCTTTTGAAGGTCCCTTCTTTTCTAAATTCACTCTAGGACACCCCCAAGCTTATCTTCCTCTTGAATTGGACGCCCATAAATTTGTTCAAACGTTTTTTCTGTAACTTCTGGAGCAGGACCATCAAATACAATCTCACCAGCTCTCATACCAATTATACGATCTGCATATTGCAGGGCCATATCAACATGGTGAAGGTTGACGATGGTTGTAATATTGTCCTCTTTATTAATCTTTCTTAAGTAAGTCATCACTTGATGTGAAGTTGGAGGGTCTAGTGAAGCAACAGGCTCATCTGCTAAAATATAATTTGGTTTTTGGGTTAAAACACGTGCAATACTAACGCGTTGCTGTTGCCCGCCACTTAGCTCATCTGCCCGGTTGTACAATTTATCTTCTATATTAACGCGCTTAAGATTTGCATACGCTAACGCGACATCTTCTTTTTTAAATAAGTTTAAAATACTTCTAAAAGTACCTGTGTAGCCTAATCTACCGGCTAACACGTTTTTAATCACACTTGAACGTTTTACTAAGTTATAGTTTTGAAAAATCATGCCAATTTTCGTACGCAATTTACGCAAGTCATTGCCTTTGACCTTTAAGATATCTTGTCCATCTATCAATAATTCTCCACTAGTTGGTGTAACTAAACGATTGATGCTACGAATGAACGTTGATTTCCCAGCTCCGGATAAACCGACGATAACCACAAATTCACCATCTTTAATTTCCACATTAATGTTTTTTAAACCCTCTGTTCCGTTAGGATACACAAGGGAAACGTTTTTAAATTCAATCACGGTTTAAACCCCTCCAAAGCTTAAAATTGTAACTTCCATAAAAGAGGGGAGACTAGGCATCTCCCCTCTCAATCATATAACATTAAATATAATTATAAATATTAGAAGGAAATGGAATCTTTAAATTGATTGTAAGTTTCTTCAACTACTTTGTATTCTTCGTGAGTAGCTTCAGTGATTCCAGTCCAGTTATAAACCTCATCCATAATTTTTAGCATTTCTTCATCTTCGTTGAAAGATAGGAAGATTTCTTTGATTTGAGCTTGAAGTTCATCATCAAGCTCTTTTGTAACAGAAATCGTATCATTAGGAATGTCAGCAGTATAGCCAATTACCTTTAATTTTTCCATAACATCTGGGTAATCTTCTTCAAGTTCAGTACGAACATCATCAAAAGTAGTTGCCACGTCTGCATCTCCATCATAAACTGCAATCGCGGCAGTGTCATGAGCACCTGCTGCAACTGTACCGCCAAAGAAGTTTTGCTCTAGATCTGCAGGACCTTCAAGTCCAAATTCATTAATTAACTGTGCTGCAGGGAAAAGGTAGCCAGAAGTAGATGTTGGATCCGCATATGCCCAAATTTTTCCTTCTAGATCTTCTAAAGATTCGATCCCAGAATCGGCACGAACTACATATTGAGCTTTGTAAGTACCGCTACCATAACGAACAGACTTAAGAATTACTTCAACATCATACTCTTGATTTGCTAATACATAACCAAATGCAGGAATAAATCCAATTTGAACTTCATTTGAACCCATAGCTTCGATAAGAGCATTGTAATTTGTCATAACTTTTCCTTCTACTTCGATTCCAAGCTCTTCAGATAATCTGTTTGCTAGGGGTTTAACCTTTGCGGAAATTTCACCTGAATCTTGTGAAGGCACGAATCCCATAACTAATTTTTCAGGTTTTTCTGAACCGCCTTCAGCATTTCCGTTATTACCAGCATCCTCTTCTGCAGTACCGCAGGCTGCGAGTACAAGTGCCAGTACGAGAACAAGCATAAGTCCAAAGACTTTCTTCATCCCTAAATCCTCCCAGTATCTAATGATTTTTACAACCTCCCCTATTATGAATGAAAATTTGACAAATTTCCACAGGAATTATCAATTTTTACATAGTTTTTGTAATTTTAATGAAACATTATACATAATATTGTTACGAGAATTAAAGATTAATTTAATCATCATAAAAATATGCCAGGTTTTTACGTAGATAAGTCTATCCATTTCTTTATTTGACTTGATTAAGACTTTTCCGTGCTAAAGTCTGCTATAATGTGGTTAAAGCTTACGGAAAAAGGTGGAATGGAAATACATATAAAGGCTAACCTTATAGTTTAAGAACAAGATAAAAGAATCTGAGATTATTCTAAACAGATCCTCAATGTAAACAAACCGTTATACATATAAATGAAGAAGGTGCACAAATGTCTAGCTATGCTTTACAAAAAAAGGCAACTGAGGCCATATCGAAATCAACGAATGAACCTGTTTATCGTGTACTATTTTTAATTTCACTTTGTCATCTTTTAAATGATTCATTGCAATCTGTTGTAACAGCTATGTTTCCAATTTTAGAAAAGGAAATGAATTTATCCTATACGCAAATGGGTTTTATTGTCTTTTCACTTAATATCGTATCTTCCCTGATGCAGCCTGTGATTGGAATCATGTCAGATAAAAAACCGATGCCCTATGCATTGCCAGTTGGTCTTTCTTTTTCTTTCGTTGGAATGATCGGCTTATCCGTCATTGATTCTTATATCGGGATGATTGTTTCTGTCCTTCTTTTAGGAATTGGCTCTGCAATCTTTCATCCAGAAGGGTCCCGGGTCGTTTACATGGCTGCCGGAAATAAAAGAGGCACTGCCCAATCTATTTTTCAAGTTGGAGGAAATACAGGGCAAGCTTTAGCGCCATTAATGGCAGCTTTTATACTTCTGCCATTGGGTCTGCAAAAGGGTACCTTTATTTTTGCCTTTGTCGCCTTAACTGCAGTAATTTGCCTAGTATTTGTTTCAAGATGGTATTCATTACAGCTCAAATCGAACAACGTGAATTTAAAGAAAAATGCGGCCTCTATGGTCAATTCGAAGATAGATAAACGGGTAGGCTTGGTTCTTGTGATTCTTTTATTGTTCATTTTTACAAGAACCTGGTATCTTCAGGCCATAAGTAACTTTTATACGCTTTATTCCATTGATGTTTACGGATTCCAAATCAAAACTTCGCAGATTTATCTGTTTGCGTTCCTCGGCGCCGGAGCGCTCGGAACTTTCTTTGGAGGACCGCTAGCCGATCGATTTGGGAAAAAGAATATCATTTCTGCTTCCATTATCATGACCATTCCGCTTGCTTTATTATTGCCGCATGTATATCCGATCCTTGCTTTTATTTTACTAGTCCTGATTGGATTTATATTAATGACTAGTTTTTCAGTTACTGTTGTATATGCTCAGGAATTAGTGCCTGGCCGCATTGGATTAATGTCGGGCCTTACAGTCGGATTAGCATTTGGTTTGGGTGCAGTCGGTTCGGTAGCATTAGGAAATATAGCGGACATCATCGGTCTGCAAATGATGATGATATCCATTTCTTTTTTACCAATATTAGGGTTAATCACCTTCTTATTGCCGAAAAATGGGTAAAAACAATTTATTTGCTCACCTTTGGGTGTTTAATGGATACTATACTATAGATAAAAATCAAAAGATCATATCATCAACTGTTGGGAGACCTGCATATGAGTGAAGTTTTAATAGGAAGTGTGCTTTCTGCACTTTCGACTGGGCTTGGGGCTTTGCTGATTTTGTTCTTACAAGATTCGCTGACACATAAAGTACGTGACAATTTACTAGCTTTTACAGCTGGTGTCATGATGGCGGCATCTATGTTGGGATTAATCCCTGATTCCCTTGATAGCGGCGGATTCTTCCCTATGGCAATTGGGATCTGTCTAGGAGTCGTTTCATTAACCCTTCTAGAAAAAAACATCCCGCACATTGACCTTGACCATACAAAAACTGGGATTAAGTTTGATGAAAAAGCAATGTTAATCATTGCAGCAATTACGTTGCATAATATTCCGGAGGGTTTATCGGTTGGTGTCAGCTACGCTTCAGAATCCGAAGGAACCGGAAACCTAATTGCTTTTGCCATAGGCTTTCAAAATGCTCCAGAAGGGCTTTTAGTTGCCCTCTTCCTCATGACGCAAAAAATAAATAAATGGAAATCATTTTTTATCGCTACATTAACAGGAGCTATTGAGATTGTAACTTCACTTTTAGGTTATTACCTGACTTCGTTTGTTGATTTTCTTGTACCTTATGGTTTAGCATTTGCTGCAGGAGCTATGCTCTTTATTATTTACAAAGAACTGATTCCTGAAAGCCATGGTGACGGAAATGAGCGGACGTCTACTTACTCGTTTATTTTAGGTATTCTGTTTATGATTTTTCTTATTGAATTATTCTAATTAAACGGGCTATCAACCGTTCACACTGCCATCCATTCGTGAAAAAGAGCCGCTATTAGTTACAATGTTATCGCGTTTTCTCAAGGGACCTGTCCCCTTTAGTAAAGGGGGCAGGTCTTTTTATTTTGGAAAACACCCCTGTTTTTATACAAAATTCGCCAATTGAATTGATATTATTACCAATTTTTTAAAAAAATAGGAAAAATTTGTTGAAATTTTTATTCTCTATCATTTACAATATAGAAAAAGCAGACAATTAATAGATTCGGGGATGAGGTGTTTTTTGTTGAAGGTACTTGTTGCGGCTCACGAGGTTGCAAATGCCCTGACTCGCTGGCATGACTTTATTAAATTGGGCAATATTGCAAAAAGTGAGCAGCTAAAAGAGGAAGTTGAGCATCTGTTGACTGACATGGAAAAAAATCAGGACGTATTGCTTTATTACTCATTGATCGATTACAGGCACAGTCTTCTCTACAATAACACAAATGAGGCAGAGGAAAAGCTTCAAAATATTGATCCTGAGCATGAAATGAATGACTTACTCCTTTACTATTACTACTACTTCAAGGGTATGCACCAGTATAAACTTCAAAACTATCAAGAAGCTCTTTCCTACTATAACCAAGCAGAATTGTCACTAGAGAATCTATCTGATGAAATAGAGAAATCGGAATTTTACTATAAAGTAGCAAGCGCCTATTACCACATGCGCCAATTTCTATTAGCGATTGATTATATTTTTAAAGCTATTTCCATTTATCAAAACTATCCCTTATATAAAAGCAGAATTGCGGACTGTCACAATGTACTGGGACTTTGTTATTTAGGACGGAAAGAATATGAAAAAGCGGAAAAACATTTCAAGGAAAGCTTCGAAGTTGCAAAAGAGATTGGAGATAAAGACCTTCAGGTATTTTTAATGTATAACCTAGGTTACCTATATTCAGAGCAAAACCATTCAGATCTGGCTATTCAATTCTTATCTGAGGCTGCATCGAAAAAGTTTAGACTCCATAAAGTCTGTTATTTGCTTGCCAAGGAATTTTTAAAAATCGGCGATCGAAAACTTGCTTATTTGCATATTAGCAAAGGCAAGGAAATTTGTCAGGAAATCAATAACGAAGAATATTTTCACCACCTAAAGGTTTTAGAATTGTTAGATTCTCCTCCACAGCATTTATTAAAGCGTGCAACCATTCAAATGAATAAAGTGTTGGATTATTTTCAAGAAGAAGGCTTACATGGGTTTGTGCATGATTATGCCATAGAGTTTGGAAATCTGCTTTATAAATATCAGTATTATGAAAATGCTAGTCATTTTTATAATAGAGGAGTTAATTGTCAAACTTCTAAATCTTAAAAGGAGGAAGAAAAAATGAACAAAGGGAGAAAACGCTATCTGTTCAAATTGGTCTTGCTAGGGGTATTGCTCGGTACAGCATTTGGATTTGGAGCAAGTGTTGACATCGCGGAACATGGGGAAATCCGCGACGGTGAACATGGGGAAATCCGCGATTAAACAATGTAAATTAACTCCAAAGAAACCCCTCACTCCTGAATGGGAATGAGGGGTTATCATTTAGGTAATAGGAAACATTTTTTGGAAAATCATAATCATTTGTTTTTGGACAACCCTTACTTCTGTAGACTTAGAAGCTGGCTTGTGATCATTATATTCATTGATAAGCTTGTCCAATTCCTGACTATAGCGAACCGTTTGTTCATCCGTGTAGCCAAATTGATTGGCGGATTGAATCATTTGCTCCCGCTTTTGTTTTATTTTTAATACCATTTTATCTTCAAAACTAATTTTACGATCTGGAAAAGCGTTCACTATATGAACCCCCCTTTCACTTTCAAACATCTATTAAAAGGCATTATTTTTCAATTTTGTTCATTAAACAATGGCCAGCACTTTAGGAATTAAGTATACATCCAATCAAACTGTCTACTGTGCCTAAAGCCTTGACCTGTCAACGATTCTTCTAAAAAAGCATCCTTTTGAATTATTACAAATTATTCTATTTTTGTAAATAGATTCACAAAACTAGACAATCTTTCTAATCATTCGTCAAAATCCCCTATGAAATGTAGAGAATTTGCAACTGATTCGACATAAACAGCCATTAAATCTATCTATTTATAGGTAAATAGTCCTGAAATTTGAAATTTGTATACTATCAAAAATGAATAGGTACTTAGACTTAATTTACAAATGAATACAAAGACTCTGATCTTCTTTTGAAAACAATGAGGTAAACAGAAAAAAGAGACTACTCTAATGGTAGAATAGACTCTAGCATCCTTCATACATGATTGGATTCGCTATCTCGTATTGGCAAAATAATATGAAAAACGGTTCCATTGCCAACTTCACTTTCTACTTCGATAAATCCTAAATGCTCTTCAATGATTTTGTAGCTGACCATTAAACCAAGACCGGTTCCTCTTTCCTTTGTGGTGTAGAAGGGTTCCCCCAGTTTTTTCAGTCTTCCTTTCGATATACCGCTGCCTTCATCTCGAATCGATACCCGGATTTGATCCATATATCGTTGGATACTTACCGTAATTACCCCACCCTTTGGCATAGCCTCAATCGCATTTTTAATAATATTAATAAATACCTGTTTCAATTGGTTTGGTTCACAATAAACTTTAGGAATATCCCGGTAAAAAATAGTTTGAAATTGCACATTATGCATCATGGCCTGTGCATTTAAAAGTTCTAACGTTTCTTTCATAATTTGAACGATATCCTTTTTCAGATAATGAACCGCTTGAGGTTTAGCGAGTACAAGAAATTCAGTAATAATCGATTCAATCCTTTGCAGTTCAGAGGTAATGACCTTAAAATACATCGAATGGTCTTCTTTGACACTGCTTTGCAACAATTGAATAAAGCCTTTTAATGCCGTCATTGGATTTCTAATCTCATGGGCAATTCCTGCGGCTAATTCACCCACAACGTTTAATGTATCTGATTTTCGCAGTTGTTCTTGCATCTCCAGTCTTTCGGTAATGTCTCGGAAGATAGTAAGGTGCAGCCCCTTCAGAATATTGAGCTTAGTTGAAAATTCAATGTGTTTTTTTCGTTTATTAATTAATGTAATGGTTAAGTTACCGTGATCTTGGCCTTTCTGTCTTAATGCTCCTAAATGTCTTTTTATCTCCGAGAATCCTTCAATTTTGTTTCCTAAAATTTGATTGAATTTCTTTCCGAGACACACCTTTTTATCAAGCTCTAATATTTTTATGCCGTTATGATTGATATCAACGATTTCATAATGATTTGTCCAAAGAATAAATCCGTCTAAAGAACCTTCAAAGATTCTCCGGAATTTTTGTTCACTTTCTCTTAATTCCTTTTCCATTTGCCGCTGTTCACTTACATTGCGTAATATTGTCATATTATACCCATCAATAGAATGGGACCTGGAGGTAAATTCAATCAGCTTCATTTGGCCATTTGGCATTAAAAATAAGGTTTCAGCTCTAATCCCGCCGGATTGATTCAATCTATTTAATATGCTTTTATAATGTTCATCCTTTTGGTAAACAAAGTCATCCAATTTTTTCGTTAAGAGTTCTTCGTATGTACACTCAAATAAACGGCAGGCCGCTTCATTAGCTTTAACAATTGTAAAAGAATGATCCCACAGAACAATCGCATCCAGAGCACCTTCAAATAAATCGGCAAAGAGCTGCTCGTTTTCCTTAATTTTTGCTTCCATTTCTTTTTTCTCTGTAATATCCCTCATAATCGACATATAAAGACCATTATGGATATTAGAACTGGTGCTGAATTCAAAAATACATTGGGTATCCCCGATTTTAAATGGAATCTCCCCTTTAGAAATTCCCATCTCCATTAAATGCTTCCATTGTTTATAAAGCTTAAAATGATACTGGCTTGGAACCATCTCTTCCAACTTACGGCCAATAATTTTTTCTTTTTTAGTATTCAAGCTCTTTGTAAGCGAAGGATTTACATCTACAATGACGCCATCCTTGTTAAAAAAGAGAATCCCATCAACTGCTCTTTTAAAAACATCACTGAACATATGAGTGGTTATAGCCTGTTCTCTTTCCATTTCTTTGCTAAAGGAGATATCCCTTAATATCATTAAATCGTGATCTGGTTTAACTACATCAATTCCGATGTATTGGACATGCTTTACTTTACTGTTTCCCAAAGTTAATAAAAGTTCATCGACATGCTGTCCATGAGCTTTTAATTGATTTCTCTGATGATTATAGATTTCCTTTGGGACCAGCGATAAAAAATCTAAAATACTTTTTTGAAGTAAAGTTTCTTCATCTTCTTCGAATAATTGAACAGCGGCTTGATTAACTTCGACAATTTTTAAATCTTCCTGAAGCAGGATAGCAGCGTCTAAGGAATTTTGATAAAAGGTATTTGTAATAGATACTCTCTCTTCTAATTCTTTAACTCTCTTTTTTAACTTTTCATATTCTTCTTTTTCTATAACCAGAAACTGTTCATTCAAAGCTCGAACACCCCTTACCAAAAAACGTTCCTTATTTTACTAACTTCGACAATATTTTAGAAAATCCTTTATTCCTATATGACTTCAAAGGATAAATTTGGATGCTTGTTTTTTAGTGAAAACGGGAAAGGAATGGATAGAGTGAAATTTTTTAAAAAATGAGGGATGCTTATGACGCGCCATGCATTTTTCGACAACGCCAAGTTTATTTTAATCTTCCTCGTTGTTTTCGGTCACTTAATCCAAAGCTATATTGAAGATTTTAATATGGTTGAGATTCTTTATAAGGTTATATACACCTTCCATATGCCAGCTTTCATTCTTATATCTGGCTTTTTTGCGAAAGGATTTAAAAAGTCAGGGTATATAAAGAAGCTAAGCAAAAAATTACTTCTTCCTTATATAATCTTTCAGCTGCTTTATTCGGTTTATTATTATTTCTTGCTTGATAAAAGTACAATTGTTACAGATCCTTTGAATCCGCAATGGTCACTTTGGTTTCTGATTAGTTTATTTTGCTGGAATCTTATGCTATTTCTTTATACGAAATGGAAACCTCTTGCAGCCTTAGTAATTGCAAGTTCCGTCGCCCTTTTGGTTGGATATGTTGATTGGATAGGAAATTATTTAAGCCTATCGAGAACCTTTGTGTTCTTTCCATTCTTTTTACTGGGATACTATTTAGACCAACGTCATTTTGAAAAATGCTGGTCTTGGAAGCCAAGGATAGTTTCATTATTTACCATAGCTACCGTTACCGCGTTTTTCACTATTTTTCCAGAATTAAATGAAAAATGGCTGTTAGGTTCCAAAGCGTATGAAGAATTGGGAGCATTTGGAATAGAAGGTATGGCGAACCGGTTGTTTCTTTTTGGAATAAGCTTAGTCATGAGTTTTAGCTTTTTCTCATTTGTCCCAACCGGAAAAACGTTTTTTACCAATTTAGGCAGAAACACATTATATGTCTATCTTCTCCATGGCTTTTTTGTTAAAACCTTTAGAGTCAGTGATATCAAAAATGAATTCCACTCGCTCGAAAATCTTGTTTGGATTATGGTTATATCCATATTCCTTACTTGGCTCTTATCAACAAAGATGGTTACTGTAATTTTTCAGCCTTTCATAGAACTAAAAATAAGACAGTTTAAAGAGATCATCTTAGCAGGAAAAGAAAGAACGATGGACTTAATCACGCTTAAACATCCGCATAGCAAGAACAAGGATATTTAACATAAAAAACGAGGCTAAACGGTTTTGTTTGGCTCCCCAACCTTGTATAACAGGAGCGTTATCGTATACAATGGATAAGGTTTATACCTTTTTTCAAAGGAGTCGTAAAGTTTTGAAAACCGTTTTAGCTTCGCTTAATGCAAAATATATTCATACGAATCTAGCTATTCGTTATTTAAAAGCATATGCTGCACCAGAATTTGATGTGGAATTAGCTGAATACACGATTAAGGATCCTGAGATGAATATTGTAACCGATCTTTTCAATCGGAAACCAGATATCATCGGATTTAGCTGCTATATCTGGAATATTGAGGAAACGATTCGGGTTGTGAAAATGCTGAAGAAAATTAACCCGAATTTATTTATCGTCTTTGGGGGTCCTGAGGTAACTTATGATGTACCTGAATGGCTTGAAAGGCTGCCTGAAATTGATGTAATTGCGCTTGGAGAGGGCGAGGAAACATTTAAGCAGCTCCTTGCTTCATTAAATGATGGACGATCTTTGGATTCCGTTGGGGGAATCGCATATATCAATGACGATGGCATGCTAAAAGTTAACCCGCAACCAAATAAGTTAGATCTTCGCGGGCTGCCTTCACCATTTCGATTTAAGGAGGATATCCCTCATTTATCTAAAAGGGTCACATATATCGAGACGAGTCGGGGCTGTCCGTTCAGCTGTCAATTTTGTCTCTCTTCCATTGAAGTAGGAGTCCGCTATTTTGATCGTAAAAAAATAAAAGACGATATTCGGTATCTATTGGAAAATGGGGCAAAAACGATTAAATTTGTCGACCGCACCTTTAATATTAGCCGTAGTTATGCGATGGAGATGTTTCAATTTTTGATTGATGAACACCGTCCAGGGACTGTGTTTCAATTTGAAATTACTGGAGATATTATGCGGCCCGAAGTCATTGATTTTCTCAATAAGGAAGCACCTCCAGGGTTATTCCGATTTGAAATTGGAGTTCAGTCTACAAATGACCAAACAAATGAATTAGTCAAAAGACGGCAAAATTTTGAAAAATTAACTAGAACTGTGACGATGGTTAAGCAAGGCGGAAAAATCGATCAGCATCTCGATTTAATTGCCGGGCTGCCTGAAGAAAATTATGATTCGTTCCGCAATACCTTTAACGATGTTTTTGCACTGAGGCCAGAGGAACTCCAATTAGGCTTTCTTAAACTCCTGAGAGGGACAGGTTTGCGTATTGATGCCAAAAAATATGGATATGTCTACATGGATCACGCTCCTTATGAAATGCTTTGCAACAATGTCCTTTCATTCGATGAAATAATAAAAATTAAACAAGTAGAAGATGTACTGGAGAAATATTGGAATGCTCACAGAATGGATTATACGATAGAATTTCTCGTCCAATATGTGTTTGAAACTCCTTTTGATTTCTTTAAGGCGTTCGGCTCTTTTTGGGAAAAACAGGGCTGGTCAAGAATTGGCCACCAATTAGACGATCTATTTAAAAGACTGAATGAATTTTTAATCCATGAAAATATTGAGCAGCTTGCAATTGTACAAGCCTTCATGAAATGGGATTATTTGATCAACCAGCGCTATAAGCCGCGACATTCATGGTGGATTGATGGAATCTGCAAAGAAGAAAAACAGAAGGTTCTTCATTATATCTCTGTTAATCCGCATGTTGTATCTGGAGAATTTACAGAACTAAACCTTACTGATAAAGATTTATTTAAGCATGCCGCGGTAGAACAATTCCCTTTCAGTATGGAAAAGTATTTAACTAACGGAGAAATTTTAGCAGAACCAGAATACGGCTTGATCATTTATTATGGAGATACGATGGAAAAAAGAACATTCTTCTTCTCTAAATCCCAGTTAGAAGCTGTTTTAACTGCTAGAAAATAACAGGTAAAGAGCTGACCCACCTGAAAATGAGTCAGCTCTTTTTTATAATCCTCCACAACGGTTATCCGATTGTTTCTCCTTTTTGGGGGACTGTTTGGTCATATGCCTAATTTCATATGTTTTTGCCGCATTAAAATCACCAAATTCGTTGCCAAATTCAACCCGATGTTTGGCTGCCTCATCATTCTTTTTTTTCATTATGCTCTCCCTTTTCTACCCTGTTTAGAATTTCGGTTAGCACCTTTCATCGGTTCTTCCCCTTGGGAAAATTCTGGACTAAATTCCATTTCCTCTTTATTCTTGTATGGAGTTTTATTATTTTTTATAGCTGCGTCAAACTCAGCTTTTCTTTTTGCCATGTAACTCTCCTCCTTAACCCTTGTCTATAGATTGTGTAAAAGAGAGAGTTTTCATTTCAGTAATTCTTTCCATTAACCGATAATGACCCGTTCTTTTGGATAATGGTAATTCACATTATTATTTCTGCCGCCTAACATAAATAGAAAAGCTAATATCCCAACTCTGCCGACAAACATGAGAAACATTATGACAAACTTGCCAAAGGTTGATAAATCACCTGTAATCCCCATAGATAAACCAGTTGTACCAAAGGCAGAAGCTACCTCAAAAATGATTGGCATCAATCCTATCCCTTTTTCTGAAATAGAAAGAGCTACTACACTCATGAAACAAATAAGACCAGCCATCATGGTAACGGCTAAAGATTTATAAAGATCTTCTTCATGTATTTCTCTACGAAAGACTTTGATGGATTTTCTTCCTTTTGCAAAAGAGTAAAGAAATAACAAATTCAATGCAAAGGTTGTCGTACGAATACCTCCACCTACAGAACTTGGGGAAGCTCCAATAAACATAAGCGCTGACATAACTAAAAGTGTAGGGGTAGTAAATTCACTTACATCCATCGTTGCTAAGCCGCTGCTTTTTGTGGTTGCTGATTGAAATAAGGCATAAAAGAAGCTTTCATGCCAGCTTTTCTCTTTAAAGAAGGCATTTTGTTCCAACAATAATATTAATATTGTACCCAATACTAATAAAACGAAAAATGTAATGGTTGTTAACTTTGAATAGAGAGAAAACCGAAATTTAGCTGTTGTGCTTTTGTGAAAGAGAAAATCTTTCACTTCAATTAAAACCGGAAATCCTATCGCACCCAAAGTGAGCAGGATAATATTGACAAACTGAACAAAATAATCATTGGCAAACGGTATTAAGGAAGTCCCAGTAATATCAAAGCCAGCATTCGTTGTTGCGCTGACGGACGCAAAAAGTCCTTGTAAAAAGGCTTGTTTCCAGTCTGGAAAATAATCTAAAAAGTAAAATCCCAGAATGATGGCACCGACCAATTCAATCAGAATAATTAAAATTAATATTTGCTTTAAAAGGTTAACCATACCAGCCAAATTGGTTTGATTTTGGTCGGCCATCATTAACCGCCTTTCTTTAAGTCCGATCTTTTTCCCTACTATCATCCAAAAAAACGTTCCTAATGTCATGACGCCTACGCCGCCAAATTGAAGTACAAACATAAGGATAAAGATTCCTTCGGTTGAAAAGGTCTCTGACACATTTATCGTTGTTAATCCCGTTACACTTACCGCACTTACAGCGGTGAAAATAGCATCCATTAAGGTCCATTGAGAATCTGGCTGATGGGCACCTGGCAAGCTTAAAAGTATCGTCGAGACAGTTACAGCAACCAGGTAATAGGAGACGATCACTTGAAAAGGGGTTAATTTATTTATTAATAAAACTAAGTTTTTTTTCATGTTTCTAAATCCTTTCAAGTGTAACTATATAAATAAGTTGCTTATTCAGTCCTTATATATACTATAAGAAAAAAATTATTTTTTAAAGTCCTTTTCAGAAATTGATCGGTTTCGTTTGCTTACCGTTCCAGTTAAGGGAAGACATTACTAGTTATAAAAATCATAGATACAAACCAATACTATACATACACCGAGATCATTGGAGGTGAAAATCATGCCAAGAAGAAATGCTTTATTAGTACCAGGAGTGGAACAATATCTCGAAAGCATTAAATATGAAATTGCACAAGAGTTTGGAGTCCAGCTAGGTTCGGATTCTGTTTCCCGTGCAAATGGATCAGTTGGTGGAGAAATTACTAAGCGCCTTGTAAAACAGGCACAGGCACAATTAAATAATGACCCTAATCAATAATATAGTATGGATATATTTGTTCAAAACGAACATTTTTTAAAAACCATTCAATGAACTAGGCAGCTGCTATTAGAGCATGTCTGCCTAGTTCTAGTTCTGCCTAATACTACATACCGTGAAATTTTTTTCCGTGACTGTATAAATTAATCAGAAAAAAAGCCACCTATTAATGGCGGCTTTTCATATGATTATTTCTCATTACTCTAATTTCCGTTATTTTCTTTATTATTTCCGTTCTCTCCGGTATTTCCCCCATTCTCATTTTGGCTATTACTCCCGCTTTTCCCGTTACTTTCCCCATTTTCGTTTTTGCCATTACTTCCGCTCTCCTCGTTACTTCCCCCATTTTCATCTTGGCCATTATTTCCGTTCTCGTTATTTCCGATATTTTCTTTCTTTTTTTGATTTGCAGCATCAGATTTTTCTTTTTCCAGATCCTCTTCCTCGTTTACATCTGTGTCATTATTTGAATTTTTGTTATCCTGTCCCTTTTCTTTTTCATT
Organism: Bacillus oleivorans; assembly: GCF_900207585.1. Taxonomy (GTDB): domain Bacteria; phylum Bacillota; class Bacilli; order Bacillales; family JC228; genus Bacillus_BF; species Bacillus_BF oleivorans. The sequence goes on from NZ_OAOP01000008.1 coordinate 62,969, forward strand.
TTTTTGGGAGTTAGATGGTCCAGTTTGGTCATTTGATTTGTTAGGCTTAGACCCTTTTTCTACTTTAGAAGAGTTACCCCTCTTAACATCTTCTGACCGATCTTGATTTTTTGATTTGTCTACGTCTTTAGGTGTTTTTTCTTTATTTTTATTTGTTTCGATTGTTTTATTTTCATTTCTCGTTTCAATTAACTTACCAGTTGATATCCCAGCAGTTTTTGCCTCTTTTCGATCTTCCTCTGTGCCTTCAAACCATTTTACTTCAACATCTTCTTTCTTAATTTCACTCTGAATATGTTCCATTTCTTCTTCTAATTCTTCTTCTTCATTTTCATTAACAAGTACAGTGGAAAGAATAACTGTTTGTTCAGAAGATAAATACCCTTCTTCTTTGCTCGTCTCGACTAATAATGCGGTTACTGTATAAAAGGGCTGGTCTTTCCAATCCGTCAGCTCAGCTAAGACATTTTTTGCATCTTTATTGAGTGGTACAATTTCGATTATTTTCAGCTCATCATCTAGCGATAACTCAAAACTTGGATTTATATCAACCGTGACATAGGCATATACCTTTTGCTCAGATAATCCAATATTAAATAGAAATGAAGCTAGCAATAAAACCATTGCGGCAGCTGCAGAAATCCAGACTTTAGAAGGAGGAGAAAAGATAAACGTTTTAGCTTTGGTTTTCATCTGGACAGAATCAATGATAATTTCTTCACCCAATCGGTAATGGACATGATCCTTTTTACGAGTGGTTAAAAATTGACCATCGTTTGATAACACAATTAACTGCTGGTCTTGAATTTCCATAATGATTCCTTTACCCATCGCTCAACGCCTCCTTCATATATTCCTTTAGAAACGGGAAATCGCCGGTTAGAATTAAGGTCATTCCAATAATGTATTTCCGGTTCCTTTCAATGGTTTTACGGCTCACACTGACTATTTTCGTCAGTTCTTTAACAGGTAACTTTTTATTTCCAAGAAACTCATCAAGGAGCCATTTATTTTGGGATAGAACCTTAGCTACCATGATTGCATTTGCTCTTGCATCCTGGTGCTTTGGTGTTTGTTCGACTAGATCTTGAAAGGACAAATCATATTCCTGCAAGAGGTTCGAAAACGCTAAAATCTCTATCCTTCTTTGCTTCGATTCATTTTGTTTCTCGTATTCTTTTATAGAAATAGACGATAGAATAGAAGACTGTGATTGTTCTTCTTCTGATTCGTCATCATCCATGCTAATCATCGGGATCTTATTTTGCTTTCGAATATAATCGATTACTCTGCGCTGTATAATGACATTGGCAAAGGGCAGAAATGAAGAACCTTTTTCAACTGTATATTGATCAATCGCGTGATTAAAGGCGATGAGACCAATGCTGAATTCGTCATCAGATTCCGTTACATAACGCTTGCACACTTTTGAAACCGCTTTCTTAATAAAAGGCTGATAAGTTTCTAACAACTCGTCTCTTAAATGTTCTTCGCCGTTTTGTATGGAGTCTACGATTTCCTCTATTTTTATACTTTTTCGTTTCGTAAACAATTTCAGCATTCATCTCACCTCAAGTCCAAGTCATTATATCATATTTCTGCTTTTAGATATGATACTTGGGTGAGTCATAATCGAACCAACATTTCATCACCTGACTGAGAAGGTTGCTCTCATTAGGGTCAGCCCTAATCAGGACTGACCCTAAGAGGCAACTTAAGATTTTATGCTTTAGTTATTAGGTCCTTTTCCTTGGCCATTACCTTTAGCGTTACCTTGTCCTTGGCCATTTCCTTGTCCATTACCATTTGATTTACCATTTTCTTTACCTTGCTTTTGTTCTTCTTTCTTTTCTTGTTTAGCTTCTTCTTTAGCAGCTTTCTTTTCTTCTTTAGCTGCTTGTTTCTCTTCTTTTGCTTCTTTTACAACTGGTAATTCATCTTCTTCTTCAACAACTGTTTCTTCTGTTGTCTCTTCTTCTACAATAGTTTCTGTATCTTCAGATGTTTCTTCATTATTTTCTTCTGTTGCTTCTTCAGTTACGTTTGTATCCTCGGCTGTTTCTTCAGTATTTGCCGTTTCTTCTTCAGCTTCTTCTTCCTCAACAAGTTCAACTTCTATTCCAAGCTTTTCAAGCTTCTTAAGAATTTTTGCATAGGATTTTTCAATATTTCTTTCAAGAGCTGCACGGGCTACTGGGTTTTTCACTTTTTCAAGTGCATGTGAAAGTGCTATAATATTTTGCGTCTTAATATCGTCAAGAGTAACTTGTAGTACTTTATCTTCTGAAGTTTCTTCAGATTCTTCCTCTGTTGCTTCTTCAGTGCCTTCTTCTTCTGTTACATCATCGTCAGCAGCCTCTTCTTCTGTACCTTCTGTATCATCGGAAGCTTCTTCAGTACCTTCAGTACCTTCTTCTTCGGCACCTTCAGTTTCTTCGTTGTTTTCTTGCTCTTCAGCGTTTTCATCTGTCTCATCTTCATTAGCAGCATCTTCTTCAGATTGAGACATATATTCTAAAGCATCATTTAACGTTTCTAAAGCCAATTCTTCTTCGCCAGCATTAAATAATTCTTCAGCCTCGGCAATTTTTTCTGAAGCGTATTCAGCATACTTTTGAACTTTTTCTTGGTCATCGAATGTTAGTAAAAGCGAAATATTTTCAAAAAATGAGTCCAGAAAATAGAAGAAATTATCTGGAGTTAATCCAGGGTCAACTGTAGTTACCTGATCTTCCTGATTTACTTCATTGAGTGATACAGTTTCTTCATTTGCTAAAGCAGCTGAGCTAGAAAAAATTAATGTTCCTGCAACCATTGCAGCAGAAGTTTGCTTGAAATATTTCTTCCAATCCATCTTCGTCACCTCGTGTGATTATTTATGTAGCGATCGCTTTCACTTACATATTTCGGATGGATTCAAGCCTTTGTGACGCTGTCCATTAAAAAATGACAAAAATATACCGAAATACCTATTAAAAATACGCGTAATCGTAAAAAAAAAGACAAAACTTCACAGTGAAGCTTGTCTTTTTACCCATATAGCAAATTTATCCAATACTCTCGTGTTTAGCAAACGCAATGTCGGCTAACACTGTTTTTTGGATTTTTCACATTATTGATGATTTCATTTTTGATCAATGTATAGCAAATTCTAGCCTTAGGGGCCAAGTATTTACTGTAAAATGCTTGGCCATCACTGCTATAACGACCACATTATCTGCAGCTAATATCCCTTCTAATCCAGCCAGAACAAGTAAGACCTAACCATATTCCAGCCAAATCGCTGTTTCCTTCTGCTCGCTACCCGGTTGCGTTGACAACTGTGATGTACAGTTATATGCAACACGGTAAATTTAGCAAAGGACTTATGCGTGAGGATTCTCTTTCCATTTCAATAAAATGGTCCGAATGAGAAAACCTACCGCTAAACCAGGGATCACTGACAGCATGGGAAAAAAGATAGGGCCAATAAATAGGCCAAACCACTCAACCCGAATCGAATACATAAGGCCTACTGTAACAAAATATGCACTAAACGCAAATGGTAAGTAAGAATATTTTTCATCCTTGGGCATTGCACTTCGGTAAGCATCCCACATCGCAAAGAAATAAAGACAAGGATAGAACATCAGCCAACCGTAATCAATTACTTCAGCCGCTGCCCGTGTTTCACCAAGGAAACTAAGTCTTATCGCTTCATTAAAATTACTTTGAACATTCGTTACAAACTCTAAAAGTACGAATAGCGCTCCTTTTAAAAATTGACCCCCTAACAACTGGGCAAAGCCAGGGAGAGCGACACTCCAAAGGACTGCTTCAAGCTTATCCAGGTGTTTCATTTTTTACATATAACGGAATCAAAAATTTTTGGTAACTCAATAATCTAATAGACCAGTCCATCGTGTCTTCTCCTTATCCATGAGGGTCTTTACTCTGACTATATTGTTTACTTACTTGATTGGAAATATGTTTACAAAAACGATGTTTAGCATAAAGATAAAAATTTTTACCCTGTTTCAGCTTGCTGAAAAAAGATATGATTGTGAAAAACAATACAATTGTCTAGAAAAATTACGGTTTGGGGCTTATCAGGTTTTTAACGGACTCTGGATTTGTGACACAAAACGGTGGTTTTTGAAATTAACGGACACTGGTTCCGCTATTTGCCGCAAAAACGGTGATTACTGAAATTAACGGACACTGGTTCCGTTATATTCCCGCAAAAACGGTGATTTCGGAAATTAACGGACACTGGTTCCGTTATATTGCCGAATTCCGCCAATTTTTTGATGATTTTCGTTCAATAACGGATCCTATGTCCTCTAGCATCACCGACACACGGTTTTTTATGGGAATAACGGATCCTATGTCCGCTTAGACTAGGGGTTAGTGCTGATCCGGTTTTTTACGGACACTGGTTCCGCTATTTGCCGCAAAAACGGTGATTTCGGAAATTAACGGACACTGGTTCCGTTATATTGCCGAATTCCGCCAATTTTTTGATGATTTTTGCTCAATAACGGATCCTATGTCCTTTAGCATCACCAATACACGTTTTTTTATGGGAATAACGGATCCTATGTCCGCTAACACTTGGGGTTAGTGCTGATCCGGTTTTTTACGGACACTGGTTCCGCTATTTGCCGCAAAAACGGTGATTTCGGAAATTAAAGGACACTGGTTCCGTTATATTGCCGAATTCCGCCAATTTTTTGATGATTTTTGCTCAATAACGGATCCTATGTCCTTTAGCATCACCAATACACGGTTTTTTATGGGAATAACGGATCCTATGTCCGCTTAGATGAAAAAAGTTAAGGGGTACTTTGATAAACTTGTGGAACTAACATAGGGGATACTCGATTATCTGAGCATATAGGTCCTTGCTCGCTCTTTTCCATTAGCAACAGTTAGTATTTGTAGATCAACTAATTTATGCAAAATACGTCTAGTATGACGGTCGCTCGTTCTAAGATGATTCGCTAACTCAAGAGGAGCAAAAGGACGAAGCATACGTCGGGCATATCGCACTGACTCTGCTTCGGTCCAAGTTAATTGAGAGGATACATCCATTGAGACAAATTTACCTATGAAAGACAGAATAAGTTGCTGACATCTCTTGGGTTCATCGATAATGGATAAATAGGCCACAGGTAAGAAGGTCCATCCATCCAGTGCCAGCAAAGAGTGGCGCCAGCATAAATCCTTAAATCTTCTTACATCAAGATCTCTAGCATGGGGACCATACCCTTGAATTTCGATTCCCCCTTTCGCTCCTTTTGGCATATAGGCAAGATCTAGATAGCGGTAGCCATTGTTAAAATCTCGCACTTCCCATTCGGGATACAGATAATCAAAATTTCCTACAGCTGGAAACCAGACCAGGCGAAGGAATTCATAAGTCCCGTGACCCAATCCTTTTTCGAGAATTTCACGCCTTCTGTGATTTTTCTCGTTTGAAATATTTTCTTGGAGCCACCCTTCCAACTTTTCCTCAAATTTCAGCATTAGCAACACTCCTTTTTTCTTTATAAGTTAGCCAAATTAAAATACCGCTTCAATACAAACACCTAATCAAAGGTTAAACGTATCAAAGCGGCAATTATATGACTGACTTAACTAGTATTAGTTTAGCACTAGAGAGACAGTTATCAAAGTTTAAAATTTATGATTCATTTTGTAAAAAAAGCTAGCCAATCCTGACTAGCTTTTTCATCATCTCTTACAACATTCCAACGAGTAATCTACTAATTAAGTTGATCTCTTTAATTTTTCAAGGCTTTCTTCCAGCAGCTTTATTACCTTTTCCGTTTCACTTTCTTCTTTTAAGTCTTCTTCGCTATCTGAAACATATTGCAGAAACTGTTTCTCTCTATTCTTTTTCTTATGGTACCGTTTCATCGATCGAGTCGTACGATCAAATAAGCTATAAACAACAGGGATAATGATAAGTGTTAAAAATGTACTAGAAATGAGCCCTCCGATTACCGTTATTCCCATAGGCTGGTTCAATTCGGTACCTTCACCAATTCCGATTGCCAGTGGAACAAGACCTAAAATGGTGGTAATCGCAGTCATCAGGATCGGACGTATTCGAACCTTAACAGATTCAACGATCGCCTCATAGGTATCTAATCCTAAAAGCTTCCTTTGATTGATGAAATCTACAATAACGATCGCATTGTTAACAACAATTCCTGCCAAAACAATAACCCCAATTATAACCGTAACACTTATCGGCGTATTGGTTACAATCAATCCAAGGCTAACACCTATCACCATCAATGGCACCGTAAACATAATGACAAATGGAGTTTTCAATGATTCAAATTGAGCAGCCATCACTAAATAAACAAAAATTACTGCTAAAACTAGAGCTAAAGCCATGTCGAACATAGCATCCTCTAGAAGTTCCCGATCACCGGAGTATTCGATGGTGGTTTCATTTGGCAGGTTCAAGTCTAGAATCGTTTGATCGACTTCGCTTGAGAAATCACCTAAGTTTGTTTCAGTGGAGTATTTGACTGTAAATTGCACTGCTAATTCTTGTTCAGCCCGTTGAATCGCAGACGGACCCTCACCTGTTGTTATTTCTGTAATTTGATCAAGTGTAACATAGGATCCAGCAGGTGTTCGAATCAATAATTTACCTAAAGCATTTATACTATTTCTCTCGGCCTCTGCATATTCAACAAAAACACCTGTGACTTCTCCATCTTCTTCTACAATCTGAGTGGCTTGAATCCCACGTGTTACGTTACTTACTACTGTTGCAACCTGAGCAGGCAGCAATCCATGAGATAAAGCTTGTTCCCGATCCACTTTAATTTGAATTTCTTCTACTGTATCATCTAAATCTGTTGTTACATCTGTTACATGTTCCAGCTTTTCTACTGCATCTTCTATTTTCTGTACAGTATCAAATAGTCTGTCTTCTTGAGCATCTCTTACAATAAAACTTAATGTTTGAGGATTAGTCCCTGCTGCTGACTGAGTAAAGAATCTCACTTCAGCTGTATTATTTTCGGTTCGAGCTGTTTCTTCCGCTTCTGATCTAATCTCATCTATAAATTCTAATGTTGTTATTTTTCTTTCTGGCGCATCCTTCATTTTTACGTAAATTTCAGCACGATTGGTTTCGACCGCTCCGCTAAAGGAAGTTTCCTGGGTAGTTCCAATCATACTTACGTAAATATCTACTGCTTCCTGCTGTTTTAGCTGTTCCTCCAATGCACTGACTACATTTTGCGTTTCAGCAAGGGATACTCCATTTTCAAGCTCTATATTCATGCTAAAATAGCCTTCATCCGTACTCGGTAAAAATTGAGTCCCAACTTTAGTTAGGCCAAAGACACTTCCTGCTAAAATAATTAAAGTAAGCAATAGAATAATAAAACGGTGGTGCAAGGACCAAATCACACTTTTTTCTATTCCTTTTATTAATAGTGACTGCTGCCGTTTTTCTTCATTGACCGCATTAGGTTTTTTTAACCACTTACTAGCAATCATTGGAACAACTGTTAGTGCGACCAAAAGTGAGCCTAGCAGGCTAAAAGAAATCGTTAATGCAAATTCTGTGAAAATCTCGCCAATAATCCCTGTAATAAAGACAACAGGTAAAAATACGACAACCGTTGTTAAGGTAGAGGCTGTTATAGCCGATGCCATCTCTTTAGCTCCATCTAAAGCAGCTGTTTTTGGTGATTTCCCCATTCCTAAATGACGATTAATATTTTCAATGACGACGATTGAATTATCGACCAGCATTCCAATCCCTAATGCAAGAGCACCCATCGTCATTATATTTAAAGTGAAATCAGCAAAATACATCAGCACAAATGTCAAAATCACTGAGTAAGGAATTGCAATTCCAATAATAATTGGGCTTTTGAGATTCCTCAAAAACAGGAACAAGACAAGCATGGCTAGTGCTCCGCCAATTAATAGGGAGTTTGTAATGTTCCCAATTGCCAATTGGATGTAATCTCCTTGGTCAAATAAAATATTAACTTCTAAATCTTTATACTGATCCCGTTCCAAGACGTCTTGAAGGGCCAGTTGAAATGCTGTAGATACATTGGCCGTATTCGCATCTGATTCCTGTAAGACGCTGATCAAAACAGCTGGCTGGCCATCAGCACGAGTAATTGCACTTTGATTTCTTGCCTTTTCCTCAATTGCAGCTACATCGCTTAATAGGATTTTCCCCCCGGTTACAGGGTTCGTCCTAATCACTAAATTTGAAATATCAGTAACTGATTGCAGCTGGCTGATAATTCGGGTTGTCAGCTGCTGATCATTTGTAACAACTGGGTCACCGGGCAAAGAAATATCATTCGCTCTTAACACAGAGACAATATCATCTTGCGTTAAGTTATATTCGCGCAATCTGTCTTGATTTAACGTTACGATAATATCATCTGTGGTCATTCCTGAAATACTTACATTGGCGACACCATTGACTCTTTCCAAATCTATTTTCAAATCATTGGCTAAACGATTAAGATCAGGATGCTTCCCCTCTTTCCCTTTTAGAGAAAATTGAATAATAGGGAACTGGGAAGGATCAAATTTCATAAATCTTGGCTCTGCTTCTTCAGGTAGAGACGTTTGATTGATTCTCATTATGACATCATTCTGGACATCATCTATAGAAGTAGACCATGAAAATTCTAAAAGAATAAGGTTTGAGCCTTCTTGAGAGGTTGACTGTATCGATTGGATCCCTGGAAGTGTTGTCAGGCTTGATTCCAGCGGCTTTGTGACCTTTTCCAATACTTCCTGTGGTCCCGCTCCAGGATAATTAGCAACAACTACTGCAATTGGAGGATTTAAATCAGGGATTAGCTTAAGAGGGATTCTCAATACGGAAACCCCTCCTAAAATCAGGATTAAAAGCATCGTAACAAGTGTAAAGATGGGCCTATTAACAGAAAACTTGCTTATATTCAAGAAAAATCCTCTCCTAGTAGGTTTTTAATAAGGATGGAGAACGATAACTATGTATTTTTATATTGTTTTGCCAGAAATTTTACTACTCTTAAACTAGCTTTTACTATACCTTTGTCGACTTGCCCATTCAAGTAAAGAAAACTTGGCTAGCACCAGCCTTTGGGCTCCCTCGTACTTTATTATTAAAAATTATCTGCTTTGAATTTACTTCTTGCTAAATTTTTTTACTTTAAAGTGTAAAAAGCCGACCCTTTATTTTTAACAAATTAGGGTCGGCCTAAATTCCGACTTAACTTCGATCTTCCATTGGCTGGTATAACGAAATGGCCGGATTTTTTTCTTGGAACCAGCGAAGAGCAAAATCATTTTCAAATAAAAACACAAAACGGCTGTATCGGTCTTTCACGAGCATACTTCTCTGACTCGATAGCTTTTCATCTACCTTATCTGCGTCTACCCATCTTGCAATCTTACTTCCCATCGGTTCCATTAAGATATCCACATTATATTCATTCTTTAATCGGTGTTCAAAAACTTCAAATTGAAGCTGTCCAACGGCTCCCAAAATATACTCATCTGTTCTGGCTGTTTTAAATAACTGAATCGCTCCCTCTTGGACGAGCTGTTGCATGCCTTTATGGAAATGCTTTTGTTTCAGGGCATTCTTAGCGGTTACCTTTACGAAAAGTTCTGGTGTAAATTGGGGCAGACGTTCAAATTCGAATGTATTTTTTCCACCAACTAACGTGTCTCCGATTTGGTAGGTTCCCGTATCATATAAGCCAATAATATCTCCTGCGACCGCTTCATTAACGGTTGTCCGGTCATCGGCAAGGAATTGAGTGGATTGAGAAAGTTTAATATTTTTCCCGGTCCTTGCAAGAGTGACTGACATACCACGTTCAAATTGGCCAGAGCAAATCCGTATAAAAGCAATCCGGTCACGATGCGCTGGATTCATATTTGCCTGAATTTTGAAGATAAACCCTGAAAAATCTTGAGATAATGGATCAACTACACCTGATGTGGAATTTCTTCCCTTTGGCGGCGGCGCAAATTGAAGGTACGTTTCTAAGAAGGTTTGAACACCAAATAAATTAAGTGCACTCCCAAAAAAGACTGGTGTTAATTGGCCTTGATCAATGGCTTCTTTAGAAAAAGGGTTCCCCGCTTCATTTAGGAGCTCAATTTCTTCTAACGCTTGCTGGTAAACCGGTGATTCTTCAATTTCATGAGATTCCTGCAGCTGCCCATCTTCATTTAATGGAAGTTTTGTATATTCTTTCGTTTTAAATAATTCGACTCGGCTGTGGTACCGATCATAGATTCCCATGAAATCCTGACCCATGCCGATTGGCCAGTTCATCGGATAAGACTGAATTCCCAATACTTCTTCTAATTCAGATAAAAGTTCAAGCGGCGGTCTCCCTTGCCGGTCTAATTTATTAATAAAGGTAAAAATCGGGATTCCGCGCATCGAACATACTTTAAATAGCTTTAATGTTTGTTCCTCAATCCCTTTAGCTGCATCAATGATCATGACAGCACTGTCTACCGCCATTAATGTCCGGTACGTGTCCTCACTAAAGTCTTGGTGCCCTGGCGTATCTAAAATATTCACTTTAATATCATTGTACTCAAATTGAAGAACACTCGAAGTTACTGAAATTCCTCTTTGTTTTTCAATTTCCATCCAGTCACTCGTTGCATATTTCCCTGTTTTCTTCGCTTTAACTGTTCCCGCTTCCCTAATGGCACCGCCGAATAATAACAGCTTTTCTGTTAACGTGGTTTTTCCGGCATCCGGGTGGGATATAATGGCAAAGGTTCTTCTCGAAAGAACCTCTTCCTGTAATTTTTTCATGTATGTTTCTTCCCTTCTTGAACTATAGAAAACTTAGCAATACCTTGCCGAAAGGCGCAGACATTGCTTAAGTGAAAATCATTCTAAAAAACACTAGGATGCAAGTCGAAAATAGATCTTTTAGCCGAATTCAGTTCGACACCCATCCTTTTTTACAGACCATATCTATACTACCATCTATAGAGAAACAATGCTTTAATAGTTTGAAAAAAAATTTATTTTCACTGAAACTCCGAATGAAAAGCTACATCTCCCTAGTCCATTGGTAGATTCGTCTAGCCAGTAATTCAACATTTTCTTGAGAGAAATTTGAATGGAGAGTCTCTAAAAGATTCTGCTTAAGGTCTTCCAATGAATCCTCATACTGAACGATTCCCGACCAGGCTAATTCTGGAACGGCTGCCAGGAAAAAATACTCCTTTTTATTTTCATATAAAAAAATTTTATATTCCTTTTCTTCTATCATGGTTTTTCTTATTTTCATATAAAGTTCCTTTCAGATTTAATGATTCCTGAACTTTTCGTTATATAATCCTTTCGCATGGACACCATAAGATTACCAAGAAATCAAAGAAATTGCACAAAAAATAATCGTCTATAGGAAGGAAGATTTTATGCAATACATATGGGGAATCTTTGGTATCGTGATTCTATTATTGATTGCGTTTTTATTTTCCAGCGCGAAAACGAAAATTAAGCTTCGGACCGTCTTAGGGGGATTGCTTTTACAAATTTTAATTGCCTTCTCTGTATTAAAATGGGAATGGGGCAGGATGGCCTTTAATTGGCTGACAAATCGTGTGAATGAAATCGTTGATGCAGCGGCAGACGGGATTGCATTCTTATTTGGACCGCTCTTGCCTGAAAATGGCGTAATCTTTGCATTTCAAGTCCTTCCTGTCGTTATTTTTTTCTCTGCCTTAATATCTGTTTTATATTACATAAAGGTCATGCAGATATTTATCAAATTTATTGGCGGCGGTCTCGCTAAGCTGTTAGGTACCAGAAAAGCCGAGTCCATGTCGGCAGCTGCCAATATTTTTGTGGGACAAACAGAGGCACCCCTAGTCGTCAGGCCATTCTTAAATCATATGACCGCTTCTGAATTATTTGCAGTTATGACAGGAGGACTTGCTTCTGTTGCCGGTTCAACACTAATCGGCTACTCCTTATTAGGTGTTCCGTTAGAATATTTGCTTGCAGCCAGTTTTATGGCAGCTCCAGCTGGATTAATCATGGCCAAAATATTTGTGCCTGAAACAGAAAGCCGAGAAGAACCAAATGAATATGAAATGGAAATAGATAAAGATTCGGTTAATGTGATCGATGCTGCAGCAAGAGGAGCAAGCGTTGGCTTACAGCTTGCACTCAACATTGGGGCAATGCTGCTTGCATTTATAGGTTTAATAGCGGTTATTAATTATTTCTTAGGGAATATCGGAGAACTCTTTGGATTTGAAGGATTAACGTTAGAACTGATTTTGGGCTACATTTTTTCGCCGATTGCATTTGTAATAGGTGTTCCTTGGAATGAAGCGGTCGCAGCCGGAAACTATATCGGCCAAAAACTGATATTAAATGAATTTGTAGCCTACTCTAATTTCGCGCCTGAAATCCCTAACCTATCATCGAAGGCAGTTGCCGTTATTAGCTTCGCCTTATGCGGATTTGCCAATATTTCATCACTTGCCATTATTTTAGGCGGATTAGGAAGTTTAGCTCCTAACCGCAGGGATGATCTGGCAAGAATGGGGGTCAGGTCCATTATTGCCGGAAGTTTGGCGTCCCTGCTTAGCGGGGCAATAGCCGGTATGTTTGTACCATAAAATGCTTTTTACAGCTTTCAAAGGACAAGGGATTCCATTTCGCTTCCACAAAAACAGGGCAAATCACATTCATTTCTTGGTTATTCACCAATATCTATACATTTTTGACAAAAATTAGCTATATTTTTTTTACATATCGTAATTGCGATTATTGTGAAATCCTCTAAAATAGAGTACAAGGAGGTTTCATAATGTCCGTACGAATTAAAGTCACCTTAGATGAAGCACTCAAAATGCGTGGTAATATGAAGCAAAAGGAGCTTATCGAGCTAATTAAGCAAAAAACGGGAGAGAATGTCCGTGCTGCGAGTGTCAGTGAGCTCAAAAATAATCAAAGAACCTCTCTAAATACAAGATTATTATCCTTAATTGCTCAAGCTCTTGAGATACAAGACATTCGTGAACTGCTAACTATCGAATGGGATTCATAAAGCTTCATTAAAAGCTCGAGTACATAATGGCGAGCTTTTCAGATTGTCGAGAAAGGGTATTTTTCTCGGCAATTTTTTATTTTTGTCTAAATCTAAATTACCAAATTTTTTATTAATGGATTGTCTCTACTAACCGGCCTGTTGCTTTCCGCTCCGGGCACTCGCTTTCCGCGGGGAGGTCCGAGAGCCTCCTCGGCGCTTTGGCGCCTGCAGGGTCTCCCGTGACCTCTCTATCCCACTTTCCACTGCTACAATATAGATTTTAATAAGGAGTGGAAATGAGTCGAGTGCCCTCCGCTCCAATCAACAGGGATGAAAATCAACCTAAAGTATTGCAACAAACTTTTTCTAATCTTGCTAGGTGTGTTGCAATCTTTTTTATATTTTTTTTGGCAGGCTGCAGTAAGGAGAACCTGTTCACTTGCATTCTTTAATCCCCGTAACCGGCAGTAGCGAAGCCCATGCAGTTCTTTCGAATCCGCAAAGCTTCGCTCTACTTTTTCTTTTCTAAATTTATAAAGCATTTTCCCTGATTTAGAAAGCCGATTTTGCCAAACCTTCTCTTTAGATTCTTCCCAAACATGCCTGGTAATCACTTTTTGTTTATTCTTTAGGAGTGGGCAAGTGGAGCACTTTTTGGGGTCTGATTTATATTCGCGGTATCCCTCTCTTGTTCTTGTGCTGTAAAGTAGTTCTTGTCCATTAGGACATATATAAAGGTTTCTTTCTTTATCATATTTAAATTTCCATTTTGGAAATAGTCCTTTAGTGGGTTGATATCTTCTGTGTGAAATAACGCCAAAGATATTTCTGTTATCTAATCCTTTACAAATTGGAGCTGTCAAGTAACCAGAATCAAGTGCAACAGCTTCTACATCGAAACCAAATCTTTCGACCTGTCGGTCTAATCTGGAGAGGTAAGAAACAGAATCATGGACATTTCCAGGAGTAAAAAATGCATCAGTTATGATATTAAACTTCATATCAGTTGTACGGTGGTCTAGGTAACAAAACATTTCCTGTTTGTTTTCCCGAGACATAAAACCGCATTCTGGATCAGTGGTACTTCTACGAATCTCCTTTGTTTCCTTCACCTCCTCTTTTTCCTTTAAGGGCTTTTTTATTTTATCAACGAATTAATGCCGTTTATCAATATATTTATTTCGTACCGTTTAAATAAGCACTTTCCTTCTATTCTTTACTGACTCCCTGAATGGCTTTAATTGTTGCTTGATAGACACATTTGCCAATGCCTTTTCCCAAATCCGTAATAGGACCTGCGTATTGAAAATACCTTCCCTTTTGAGTCGCAGCCAACAATATACTATCAGTAGCAGTTCCAGTAGCAATTGTATGGGAAAGAGCATCCTTGACGCCTAAGTCTGCCAAAACCTTTGCCTTAGCTTCAGTTGCCGTAACAACTCCTTGAAGAAAAGCTTCCTCTGAAAGATGCCCATTAACAAAAATCATAATATTAATCGTCCCAGGCTGAAGCGTACGGCTATAGCGGAAGCTCTGCGAGACATCGACTGCCCCGCCAATTCCTGCCGTAACTACAACAAAAAGAGATGTATCCCCGTCTCTATATTCTTTTACCACACCAGTTGATAGCGGGATCGCTGTCATCATTGCGACAGTATCCGAAACCCGGAACCCTTCTTTCTGAATGTATTGTTTCATTTCGGCGGAACTATCTTCACAATTATAATCCATCTCTACATGGCGGTTGATAAAAGTTGAAAACCAGCCAATCCCTGAATTAACGACAGAAGAGGATATGGTTTTTAAAGAAAAGGGAGACTGAAAAACGATATGCTTTGGCTGGATAGAAAGAGTCTCAGTTGTAATGATCTCTGCGTCTTCCTCTTTGTTACCTGCAGGCATCATTGCCAGTTGTGGCCGAGGTACATTCGGATGAGGCTGTCTCCTGACATCTGTATGGTATACTCGCTGCACACTCTCCTCTGTTAATACCTCCCATGGAGAACCAATCGAAACAATTGTTCCCTGATCCATTAAAATAAGCCTGTCACAATATAGACTAGCCAGATTTAAATCATGGAATACAGAGACAACTGTCATCTGCTTCTCTTTCGTCCACAGTTTTAATAAATCCATGAGTCCTTTTTGATGAGATAAATCTAAATGATTCGTAGGTTCATCAAGAAGGAAAATCTCTGGCTCCTGTGCTAAAGCTTGTGCCAGAAATACTCGCTGTTTTTCTCCGCCGCTTAAAGACAGCACATCCTCATTCTGATAGTGGGTTAAATTAGTATGAGCCAATGCTTCCAACACCGCTTGTTCATCCGTTTCTGACCATTGTTTAAACAATCCTTTTTGATAAGGATACCGTCCAAAGGACACCGTCTCCTTTACAGTAAATGAAAACGAAGATTCGGTACTTTGAGGAAGCACTGCCAGTATTTTCGCAAGTTCAGCCGGTTTGAATGCAGGCAGTGGCATGTCTTTAATAATAATTTCCCCTGCAGTTATCTGAAGCGCCCCGCTAACCAGCTTAAGCAGTGTTGTTTTTCCGCTTCCGTTTGGTCCTAATATACCGATAAACTCTCCCTTATGAACCGAAAAGCTGACATCAGAAACAATTATTTTGTTTTCGTATCCTCCAGATACTTTACGAACCTTTAACATGTGATCCTCTTCTTTCTGATCGTCCGCGGAGTAAAAGAACAGCGAAAACTGGAGCCCCGATCATTGATGTAATAACACCTATTGGAAGTTCACTTGGTGAAATTAAAGTACGAGAAACTAAATCAGCTAAAATTAAAAATCCTGCTCCAATTAACATCGACAATGGCAACAAGTGTTTATGGTTGGTTCCCCACAAGAGCCGGGTAAAGTGCGGTATCACCAATCCGACAAAACCAATGGTTCCCGAAACGGCTACAGCAGCACCTGTTAACATCGAAGCCGCTAATAAAATCCATAATTTTCTATGCTGAACATGAACACCTAAATACTTCGCTTTTTCTTCCCCGAATGATAAAACATTTAACTCATTACAATTGATAATAAGGATAAAACTTCCAATAAGGAAGAAAGGCAGTAATAATAGAATATACTCCCAGCCTCTCATCGAGACACTGCCAAGCAGCCAGCCGATAATTTGTCTTAGTTCATCACCCGATAACGCAATTAATAACGAAATGAAAGACCCAATAAAAGAATTAAAGATAATACCAGTTAAAATAATGGTTGCTACCGACATGCTTTTAGATGCTAGACGGGCAAATAAAAGAACCGACAAAATCGTTATAAATGCAAAAATGATACTTAAAACAGGCAGGGTAAAAGAATATAATCCAGGGATTGAGATCCCCAGATACAGTACGATGACTGCACCTAGGGATGCTCCCGAGGAAACGCCTAATGTATAAGGGTCTGCTAAAGGATTCTTAAGTAATCCTTGAAAGGCTGCCCCTGCAATAGCAAGCGAAGCCCCAATTAAACCTGCTAACAGAACTCTAGGCAGGCGAATGCTTAAAACAATACTTTCATACATTGGGTCAACTGTAAACGAAGCTGAAAACCATTCATTTAAGATACTCCCCATAATAGCTGAAACCGGAACCTGAACACTCCCCAACGAAATCCCAATGATAAGAGAGACTATCAGAAAACTACTCGCAATCAAATAAGCCCAAAGCTTATATGTCTTTAAAAACATCAGGGTAAACCGCCTTAGCCAACTCTTTTACACCTTCAATAAGTCTAGGTCCTGAACGTGCAACCAAATCAGAGTGTACATCAATGACCTGTTTGGATTGAATGGCAGTCACCTGACTCCACCCTTCACGGGCTAGTACTTGTTCGGCAGCATTTGGTGTGTAGTATCCATAGGTTGTAATAATAACATCTGGGTTTTTTTCCACAATTGCTTCTTCTGTTATCGGTTGCCATCCTTCTAAGTCCCCCGCAATATTAACAGCACTAATTACTTCTAACATTTCATGCATAAAGGTATTGGTACCAGTTGTATAAATTTCTGGCTCTGCACCAACCTCAATAAATACTTTTTTCCGATCTGTTTCTGGAATGGAAGCAGCGATATCTTTCACTTTTTCGATTTCTTCCTTCATCGACGTTACGATTTCAGCTGCTTTGTCAGAAGTTCCGGTTGCTTCCCCAATTAATTCAATCGAGCGATACACATCTTCAAAAGAGGTCGCATCGTTCACAAATAACACCGTTAATCCTGCCTCTTTTAATTGATCAAGACTTTCCTTGCTGCTGACAGCCGTCGATTCATGAGCAAGAACAAGATCCGGCTGGAGGGAAATAATCTTTTCAAGGTTAATCTCAATTCCGCCGATTTTTTCTTTTTCTAATGCTTCTTCTGGATAGTTATCAAATTCAGTAACACCTACAACTTCTTCACCCATCCCAAGAGCAAAGGCAATTTCAGTATTACTTGGTATAAGCGAAACAATCCGTTCTGGCTTCGCTTCAATCATAATCTCATTGTCTAATGCGTCCGTAACCGTAACCGGGAACGGCGCTTCCTCCTCAGCTGACTCTTCTTGTTCAGCACCCGCTTCATTTTGGCTTTCCGCCTGATCCAAATTATCTGCATTTTCCGTTTCTTCCTGACTTGAACAGGCAACCATCAAACTGATTGCAATCAATAAAGTGAAACTAAGCTGTAACCATTTCTTCATTTTCTTTTTCTCCTTTCCCAAATAAAAAAAGCATCCCTACTGAGTTCGGGAATGCCCTGAAGATGGTTGAAATCGACAAGTAATAATAGCTTAAGTTATAAATCCAACTCGTCGAAGTCAAACACCCTCCTATCCTCGTAGGTTTTGTGTCCGAAATACAGGCAGGTCTCCTGGCTCATGGTCATCACTTCTTACGCCTTCCCATACAAGTAAGTACAGTGGCCAATTGTAAAAAGCTCCCATTCACAGTGGCGGGACCGCGTTGGATTTACACCAACTTCCCTTTTAAGCTAGTCCTAAAGAATAGCACCTATATTTGAAGCATATGTAGTTGATTACATCGTTCATTATACACAATAGCGTATTAAATTGTATAGAAAAATCATACACAAAAAGGCTATCCCGCTTGTAGAAGGATAGCCCCTAACCTTTTTCTTATTTAGGTTCATCAGGGTTATAATTATTATTTTTCGGTTCAAATTCTTCAGCTGTTTCCATACCGTAATTTTCCCTTAATGCAGGGGTGGTTCTGCCATTGTTTCTGTCTCCTGTATTTTTATCCGCAAAGGCCATATAACGGTGAAAGAATATTTCAGCAATGGTTATACCTGCAGCTGCTATCAGGGATGACATTACGTATGGATAATCGGGAATTTCCACTAACATGACTTGCATTGCCCAAATCGTAAGAAATGAGAGTCCAAAGTCAGCAATCGTGGCAATTGTATTATTTGTCCTTGGCAGAATCCCGCGATCACCTACAAAATAAGAAATGGCCGTTAACACTACGGAAATCCAAAATACATTACCAAATCTCAGATCGAACATAACGGTTAATACAAGCCATAGAACGCCTAAAGTAAGTAAAAATTTAATTCCTAAAGCTCGTAAATTTTCCATGTTTAAATCCTCCTAAAGAATAGTCAGTTATAGTTTGACTTATTTTTTAGCAGAATATGCATGTTTACAGTTTTTCTGGTAAAGAAAGGACAATCCAAAGAAACACGAGAAAGGACTCCCCAACGACAAGGGCAGTCCCGTATTATTAGCTTTCGATCATTTGTTCATTCAAAATCCGTTTTCTCTCTTTAAGAAATTGAGCAATATTAATCACTATTGTTTTCGAAACAGCATAAAAAGGAATCGCTAATACCATACCAAGAATTCCCGCAATGTTTCCCGCCACTAATAATAAAATAATGATCGTTGCCGGATGGATTTTTAACTGTTTTCCGATTATTAATGGTGATATGACATTTCCTTCTAACTGCTGGGCAATTACAATTACGACTATTGTCAGTATCGCTTTCATTGGCGAATCAAACAGTGCGATAATAACAGCCGGTGCTCCGCCAAGAATAGGTCCTATATAAGGAATTATGTTTGTAAATAAGACCACCATCGCTAATATTAGGGCATAAGGCAGGTCGATAATTAAATATCCGATAAAGGATAATGTCCCAACAAATAAAGCAACGGTGACTTGCCCCTGTATATAGGATGCTAACGTATTGTTCGTATCTTTAATAGTCTTTAATGCTTCATCCCGATAAGCTGCAGGCAATAGCCGGGCGAAACTGTTGGGAAATTTATGTCCATCCCTAAACATATAAAATAGTAAGAATGGTACGGTGACGACTGTTATTGTAAAATTCGTCACCCAACCAATAATGGCCGAGATGCTATTGGTGATTGTTTTAGGTATAGCACTTCCAATTTCCGTGAGCTTTTCTTCAATATCATCAATCGTAACGTATTCTTGTGTCATCACCCATTGGAATTGAGGACTATCCGAAACTTCCTCAAAAAACTCCATTGTCTGGGCGGCGTATGCAGGCATATCATTGATTAATTGTTTAAATTGATTAGATACGGCTGGAATGAAGTAGCTTAACAAGAGTGAAATCAAACCAGCAATAGCAAGATAAACAATAATAATCGAAAGCGTCCTCGGTATTTTGATCTGCTGCAGCCTTTTGACTAGCGGATTTAGCAAATAAAACAGAAAGCCCGAAATTAAAATAGGGAAAAATAACGTGGAAAAAAAGATCCCTAAAGGTTCAAAAACAAAAGCGATTTTTGTGCATATGTAAATAATCGCAACAACTAACAATATTTGCAGTGTCCAAAAATGTAACTTCGATTTAACCACCCTAGTCCTCCTAATCTGAATTCTCCTCTAACTATACTACTAATAAAGTCGATAAGGATATCCTATATTTAATTTTTTACTACCCATTATAGACAAACAACTTATACTTTATTTCCTTACTATTAGTAGAATCAGCCCGTTTGATATTTTTGATAGTTTCAAAGTGAACATCCTCATTCGAGATGAACGAGGAAAATCGTTTCTCGAACGTTTTCATACAGACAAATTCTTGTTCTATAATAATTTTGTTTACGTTCTGATGTCCCCCTAACTCTCTTTACTTATTATATCTCTGCCTGATTTAATTTTATCTTCAAAGGGGTTCAAACTTAATTTCTATAGAGTAAACCATATCGCGTGCATCATAGGTAGCTTTCTTCTAAAATGATAGTATCTCTATATAAAAACATTCAAAGGAGTGTGCATGATGGCTGAACACCATTTTCATTTAAAAACAGATTGGCCTGGTTTACGCAATGATGTTGGAGACCTGGAAGCCAAAAATTTAAAAACAAAAATTTCAATCCCTAAAGAGATGGATGGACCTGAAGTAGGAACCAATCCAGATGAAATGTTATTGGGTGCAGCTGCCACTTGCTTCATTATTACTTTAGCAGCAATGATGGAACGGGCATCCTTAGATAAAAAGGATCTCTACATGGAATCAGAAGGAATTGTGGACGTAACAAATGGCGTATTTACCTATAAAAAAATCATTCACCGCCCAACCATCGTCCTGAAAGAAGACGCTACTGAAAACGACCGTAAGCTTGCCTTTAAGCTTGCTGAAAAAGCTGAATCTTCCTGTATGATTACGCGTGCTGTAAAAGGGAATGTAGCAATCGAGCTAGTAGCAAAAATTATAGTCTAAGCCCTAAAAAAGGTTACCGATCTGGTGCATTTTTTTATTTTTGCTCTTCTCTCGATTTTAAAATATCTTGTATGATTTCGATATGTAAAGAAGCCCACGCCTTTTCGTGAAAGTGAAGAATTACACTCATAATTAGGGTGGTTACATAAACAACAATAAAGGTGAGCCAAAGCATCGACCCGTCCTTAAAAAGCAGCTCCTGTAATTGCTTTGAGAAGATAAATAATAGCCATGGTCCGGCTGACACAAAAATAGGAATGATTCCAGACCCATTCTTTTCTTTGATCATTTTATAATAAATATCAAGCAAGGTTTGTGTTTCGATTCCTTTGTAAAAATCTTGAATTTCCCGGATTTCTTTTAATTCCCGGTTTTCACCGTAGCGTAAATGGGTACGATTTAATTTTTTTAGTTTTAAATAAAATTTATGAGCATCGCCACGAAAGGAAAACAATTCACCATTCCCCCGTTGAAATATCAGGATCTGATGGCAAAAATACGGGTCAATTCAACTGCTAAAACCACCATCGGTTCTTAGGGTTCGTTACAAATGGGAAATCATACATAAACGTTCTGGATTTCTTTTGGTCCCTATTACTCTTCTATTCTATTAAATTCTTTTAACGTTTTTAACTTCATAACGGTTAAATGTCCGGCCCATTCTCGTTCAGCTTGTTTCCATTCTTCTTCATATTGTCCAAACCAAGACCAGTTTGGCTTCCATGAGCCATCCTCATTGATTGTCTTAATTTCGAAATCAAGATTAACCTCAACTTCTTCCTGCAATTCTTTATAGAAAGCAGAAGAAGGAGAAATGACAATATGAAGAGGTGTCGCAGCATATCCTCCCCAGTCTTTCGGGTCAGGAGAGACTGTTAATCGAACTGATTTTTGCAGAATCGCTTTGATTTTTCCTTTTTGATGCTCCGGAAGCGCATCTAATAGTCTCTGGTAACAAAGGAAATCATGCATATCAATCTTTTCTGGGAGTTTTACTGCTTCTTGAAACGCTACGTCAGTAACATGATCTAAAAATTCTTTTGGAACAAAATGGTGATGCTGGTGTAAATAGCCTGCGATTTCGGCACTTGGATTGGCCCACGTCCCTTCAACACCACAACGGTCTTCCTCGATGTTATATTCCCACCACGGCGCATGCGGTACTTGATTAATTTCTTTAGGAACGGCATGCCAGCGCTGTTTTTCATGGTCAAAACTTCGGATTAAATATTGTATAGCTGCCTGAACTGCTTTTTCTTCATATGAAATTCCAACTGCTTTAATAACCTGTAATCCTATTGTAGTTGCCATGGGTGAAGAGATCGTCAAACGAAAATCTGGTTCAATAGCATTTCCAAATCCTCCATCTTCGTTTTGAAACTTTTTCAGCGCTTCAAGGACCTTATTCTTATCTCCTTCTTCAAAGAAAAAAGAGAAAAGAGCCTGATCTATAGGTCTGGCATGTTCCATTATAAAATTTCTTGCCGACTGGAATTTTTCCCGAGAAAGCTTTATCAATTCTTTCACTCCGTTCTAAAAATGTCATTCATATTAAAGTTTCCTAAATGAAAAGGATGGGAACGCCATCCTTTTCTGTTATAAAATATCCCTCTTTTCAGTAACCCCTATGGATATTACAATAAATACCAGTAAATACAACAAAATCATAATAAATGAAAATCCAAGAGAAATATCACTCATGAAGGGTTCTGTTAATCCCCGGATATACCTATTATCGCTGTAGGCTGACAGTGAGAGATGGGGAAATATTACATATTTTCCCCAATCATACATTGATACAAGTAATGTAACTGGCCCGCTGCTAAATTTCGCTAAAAAAGTAAAACCAGTGGCAAGTCCCATACTCTTTGTAACAGCCCCAATCATAAAAGCTAGGGTTATATAGAACATAATATTTGGATAATTGTACAATCCATTAATAAGGTTTGTTATAAAATCTTCAACGAAAGACTCCATACCAAAAAATAATAGACCTAAGAGATAATTAAAAACTATTAAAAAGTAGTATATTGCGAAAATTAAAATATTTACGATGATATATTTCGACAGCAAGATCGATGTCCGTGAATGGGCACGAATAAACAGCTGTTTAATTGTCCCATCACTATATTCGCTCGTTATTGAACTTGCCGCAATTACAATCGAGTAAAAAGATATGATTGTCGTAAAGACAGAGGCTGAATTAATCGTATAAGTAATTCCGCTGACCTGAATATTAAATCGATTGCTAAAGATAATCACAAGGACGGCTCCCATTATCAGCAAAAATCCCATTACAGCAAGAAACAGCCAGACTTTATTTTTTTTATGGGCCTTTAGCCATTCATTTTGAAGCAAGGAAATCATAAAACTCCCTCCCTCTGCTCTGTAAGTGACAGGAACTGGTCCTCTAACGATGTTTTCATTGGCGCACATTCATAAATGGTCAGACCCGCATTAACAAGGCCGG
Source organism: Bacillus oleivorans (assembly GCF_900207585.1). Lineage (GTDB taxonomy): Bacteria > Bacillota > Bacilli > Bacillales > JC228 > Bacillus_BF > Bacillus_BF oleivorans. The sequence continues at coordinate 86,211 of NZ_OAOP01000008.1, forward strand.
TCAGGATATCAGGAATCTGCTCATATTGGACAGAAGCAACAATTGTTTTGTCTCCTTCCGTTTTAGCCTGCCCAAATCGTTCTATTACTTTTATTGCTTCAGACATCTGATCAGGTTTTATTGTAAATCTGACCTTTGTGTGAACCCTAGTATCACTGCTTCCTTTGACGTCTATTTCATCGACATATTTTCCTTTTTGGATGATGATGACTTTGTCACACATTAATTCTACTTCTTGAAGCAGATGACTTGACACAAGTATCGATATATTTTCTTTTGTTGAAATCTCTTTTAAATAATCGCGCAAGTGTCGGATTCCGGCTGGATCTAACCCATTGGATGGTTCATCCAAAATAAGCAGTGATGGTTTATGCAATAAGCTTTGTGCAATTCCTAACCTTTGCTTCATGCCGAGAGAATAGGTTTTAACCTTTTGGTCGATCGCATCCTCTAAGCCTACAAATTTAATAAGCTCTTCAATACGATTTATAGATACAGGAGCTCTGCTCATTCGGGCAAAATGAAGCAGGTTTTCCCTGCCGGTCAGGTAATTGTAAAGTTCCGGGTTTTCTACAATAGCACCCAGATAAGATAGAGCTTTTAATTTATCTTTTTGCACATGATGCCCTTCGACATAGATATCACCTTTTGTCGGAGCGATTAACCCGGCTATCAGCCGAATCGTAGTTGTTTTCCCGGCGCCATTTGGCCCTAAAAAACCGTATACCTTTCCCCGCTCCAGCTTAAATGATAAGTGGTCAATGATCACTTGGCCATTTATTATCTTTGTTAAATTCTCTACCACTAACGGAAAATTTTCCTTAAAAGTCACGCCGACACCTCTTCTTCTATTACATATCTGTCCCATCAAGTATAGTACATTTTAACTGTTTAATAACACGTATAACTCTGTATTCACTATAAATATACGAATAAAATCGCAGTTGGGTTTCACCCATTACTAAGACTTAGTCCCACACTTCGTTTAACTTATCTGCATAAAATTGGATTGCTTTTTTATACCTTTGAATCCCTTCATCATCGGTTAACTCTACTATTTTGTTCAGCAAAATCTTTAAAGCTTTCTCGTTATCTCCAAGATTATGTAAAGTCATTGCCAAAAACACAGGAAACTCGTTAGCATTCGGAAACTCTTGCATGCCTTGTTTAAAAATCTTTTTAGACTGATGATATTCCCCAATGGTCCGGTATGTGCTTCCTAACCCTAAGAGAGCACCCCTTCTTTCCTGTCCGGATAGCCCTTGATTTATTGCGTGTTCATAAAAAGGAATTGCTTCTTTTTCCATACCTAATAGATCATGTACCCAAGCACATTGATAGGATATGTGCGGATCGTCTTTGTCCTGTTCATATAATGAAAGTAATAATTGCCTGGCTTCCTGATAGTGACCATTCACTCTTAGTAAAATGGCTTGTTGCAGTGGCTCCATTTTCAACCCTTCCTTTTTATTTCTTTTTAAATACCATTATAAAAATACCGCGGCCCTAAGTCACCGCGGCTCACACATAACTTTCTAACTATTTCAAAAGGTCAAAATCACATATGTTCCCTCGGTTATACATTTAATTCGTAGGTGTTTTCTGATACACCATCTAACAGAGAGCTTATTTCACCAAGTGAAAATAAATGTAACTCATGCATTGCTCTCGTTGCTGCCGTGTACAATAATTTTCTCTCATCTTCGGTCCCGTATACTTCTTGAGAAATGTTATAGAGAATCACCCCATCGAACTCAATTCCCTTAGCTAAATAGGCAGGGATAATAAGAATTCCTTTTTCATAGTAAAGAGTTCCTTTTTTTATGAGTCTCGCATCGACTTGGCCATGGATCGTTTGATAAACTTTCGCACTTTCCTGAGCTGTTTTACAGATGATCGCGATAGTTTGATGCCCCCGAGATTGTATAGCTCTAATCCTTTCTATTACTTGGATGTTTAATCCTGTCTCTGAGTAAACTTGAGTAAGGGTTGGTTTCTTTCCGCTCCGATTAAAGGGCTCAATCTGTTCCCCGCCTTGGATTAATTCACGGGTAAACTCGACAATTTCTCTAGTTGACCGATAGCTTCTATTTAAGACAACCAGTTTTGTTTCAGCCATATCATAAAACTCATCTGACAAAATAGTCGGGGCATTCATGGTATGAGAATAGATTGCCTGATTCATATCACCTAATATCGTCATATAGCTATAAGGGAATAGCTGCTTTATATAAGCAAATTGAAAAGGCGAGTAGTCTTGAGCCTCGTCAATTACAATATGACGGATCAAAGTATTCGATTTTCTGCCTTCAATTAAGTCCTGTAAATAAAGAAAAGGAATCGAATCTTCATAAGGAATTTCGAATTTTTTAAGCCGATTCAAAGTATACTCACATATCTGCTCCCAATGGGCAGGCAGTAATTGATTATCCGGGATGAATTTCATATTGAATAAACATCTGTATAGAGCTAGATGGTCAATAAACTCTAACCTTTTAACTTTTGCAAGCAGCGGCTTGAATCGTTTGTTAACCACTTCCTTGGCCAAAAAGAGATGTTCTTGGTCAAAATCATCAAAAGTTTCTTCGGTGTTTCTTCTCTTTTTCTGGAGCTGTTTGAAAGCCTCCAGGTAATCTACTTTCTCTAATAATTGGATCTCTTGTTCAACCCATTCTTTGTTTCGCTCTCGTTTTGCTAGTTGCTTTAGTTCTTTTTTTAACCAATCTGTCACTATCAATAAGCGATTTGGGATCGAATACCCTTTATCTAAAGAATAAAATTTTTCTTCAATTTGGCGGGCTGAAATTAATATTTTCTTTCTAAATGAAATATTCCTGAAAATCATTCCTGAATCAGAAAGCGATGTTACAAAATCATTTATGTAATTCTTAAAAGAGAGACTTGCTTTAAACGATATCGCTTCTTTTCTAGCATAAAAACCCTCATCATCCCTATTAGATAGAATGTACTCCATCTGTTCAAAAGGGTCTTCTACTCTGTATTTAGTTCCAAGGCGATGGTCAATGTATTGCTGCAGTGTGCATTGCTGCATATTTTCTTCGCCAAGCTCCGGCAAAACGGTCGATACATAGCTATTAAACATAGGGTTGGGTGAAAAAAGCATAATTTGTTCTGCCTGTAAAATATGTCTATACCGATACAGCAAATAAGCAACCCGCTGCAGGGCAGCAGAGGTTTTTCCGCTTCCGGCAACTCCTTGGACAATTAAGTATTTAGTTCCCTCACTGCGAATAATCTCATTTTGCTCTCTTTGAATGGTTGCCACGATACTTTTCATTTGAGTGGAAGCATTGTTTCCCAAAACCTCTTGAAGCAGTTCATCTCCAATGGTTACACCTGTATCAAACATCCCTTTTAATACAGTTGATCTTATGATATATTGGCGTTTTAATTCTATCTCTCCTTGTATTTGACCATCTCCAGGAGTATCGTAGGCTGCCGGCCCTAATCCATAGTCATAATAAAGGCTTGAAATTGGCGCGCGCCAATCATAGATTAGGAAGTTTTCGCTGTTTCGATCTAATAAGGAAGCAACCCCAATATAAATGGACTGAGAGTCACTTTCCCCCTTTTCATGAAAGTCAATCCGGCCAAAATAAGGAGAATCCTTTAATCGCAATAATGTTTTTAGCTGTTTTTGAACTTGCCCCTGACTCCTTTCACGCTCCGAAAGCATTTCCGCTTGTTGTTTAATGCTTGCAAACGTTTCAGTAATGTCGTCTGGCTCATCAAAGTTAATTGTCACATCATTCCAAAAGTTTTTTCGGATTTCTAAAATATCTTCTTTTATGTGACCAGTATTTTGCTCAAGAAAAGAGACTTTAGCATCAATGACCTCTACAATTGTATCAATCCGATCTTGTTCTTTCTTCCAATCCTTTTTTATTTCAGTCACTGAACCACTCCTCAAAAAAATTTTTTCTAGATGTTTGACAAGCGACATTTAATGTGGTAATGTTATTATAGGGATAATATTCTTTAAAATTTATATATTGCCCGCATAGCAAATTTAATCATAACATACCAAATCCTTATAATCAATTCGATTTTTTCATTCCCTAAACACCCTATTCCGAATCGGGTGTTTTTTTATATTCATTTTACGGAAACCATCGTATAATTGTACGCTTGAGGGAAATCCTACGAAATGGATCTATAACCCATTTTAGGAAGTGTAACCGTTGGATTTTCTATTTAGTCAAGACAACTTAACGAGTTTTGATTGGATACTCCGTGCTGTATTTGCATTTGCATTTATGCTAATTGTCGCTAAATTAATGGGGCAGCGCTCAACTTCCCAATGGGGACTCCTTGATTTTGTTGTGGTCATGCTGTTAGGAAATATTTTGGCACACCCGCTGTCAGACAGTCATTTAGGATTGAAGGGAAGTTTTATTACAGTCTCTATTGTAGCGCTCCTTTATATACTTATGTTATTCCTCACTTTAAAGTCTCCTAAAATACGGCATTATTTCGATCCAGCACCAATGCCTTTAATAAAAAACGGGGAACTTCTCTACCCTAACCTAAAAAAAGCAAGAGTTACAATTGATCACTTACTTTCCGAATTACGAAAAGAAAAAGTAGATGATGCAAAAAAAGTAGCTTTAGCCCTATGGGAGCCAGGAGGTAAGATTTCTATTTTTCTTTATCCGCAGTACGAGCCCGCAACAAAACAAGATATAAATATGCTCCCCAAGCCCTTTTATTTTCCGCGTCCTATAATAAAAGAAGGCAAAATTGATCATCATGAACTTCAGATACTTGGAAAAGATACTAATTGGTTACAAAAAGAACTGCAATCCAAATTTAACACCCTCCCCCATCAAGTGTTATTGGCAACCTTAGATGAAAAGAATACGATTAAAATTTTCCTTTATAAAGAATAGAAACATCATCTGTTTCCATTAAAAAAGAGGCGATAAGCAGCTTAACCTTCAATCACCTCTTTTCACAAAATAATGTTAATAGATTAAATAAACGGGTAAACAGGATAGTACGAAAAAGGGTAAGCATATGGATACGGGTATGGATAAGGATAAGGAAAACCATACCCAAATCCAGGGCTAAGCAGCGCACCAGCAAGCAAACCGCCAGCTAAACCGCCTAAAAATGGCCCAAAGCCGAAAAAGGGTCTTCTCCCAAAGAAGGGTCTTCTTCCAAATCCAAAGCCAATAATTCTTTGATCATTTGTCATAGGAGCAGAATAATACTCTACAGGCAATTCATATGGTTGAATAAAGCTCATGATATTCCTCCTCACGTTTTCTCCCTAACTTAATATGCAAAAATGAGGAAAATGCCTTAGGCTCCCGTCCTATATCCTTTAAAAACAAAAAAGAAAGCTTGCCCCATATAAAGCTAACAAGCTTTCTTTTGTTTATTTCAGCTTAATCCCAGTATTCTTTAATAAATTCATCCCGGCCTGATTTTTTTCGATCTTCTTTATATTCAATTGGATTTTTCTTATAAAAGTCTTGATGATAATCCTCTGCCGGATAAAAGATCGAAGCCGGAAGAATTTTCGTGACAATCGGTTTCTTAAATCTCCCGCTTTCTGCTACGGCTTGTTTAGACCTCTCCGCTAAAGTCTTTTGTTCTTTTGTATGATAAAAAATAGCAGTTCGATAAGAGTCACCTCTATCATGGAATTGCCCGCCGTCATCAGTTGGGTCAATTTGCGGCCAGTATAAATCTAATAATTGCTGATAAGAAAAAACATCAGGATCAAAAGTTATTTGTACAGCTTCATAATGTCCTGACCGGCCTGATTTAACATCCTGGTAGCTCGGATTTTCGAGGTGACCGCCTGTATACCCTGATTCAACTTTGATGATTCCAGGCAGCTGATCGAAAGGATGCACCATGCACCAAAAGCATCCCCCTGCAAACGTTGCTAATTCTTGACGTCCACTCATATTTCATTCTCCTCTATCATTTTTCCTGTCTCGATAGTGTATATATTTTATCATTATTTACATAGTTTTATTTTTTTGCAAGTAAAATTGCATTTGTTTTTCCCTTCTATGAATTTAACCTTTATACGGCTTGCCCTTCATAATGCTCTTATGTATCCAAATTGCAGCTTGAGAGCCATCTCCCATCGCGATCGTTACCTGTTCCGAATGCCCAGCAACATCACCCGCAGCCCATACATTTTCAACATTCGTCATTTTGGTCCTAGGATTCACTTGAATGTGCTTATTATCCATAATCTCTACACCTAGCTGAACAGCAAGCTCTGATTTGACATGATTCCCTCCTAAAGCAATAAAACCTCGTTCTCCTCCTATTAAGATGCCATTCATCAAGCGTATTCCCTTAAATTCAGAACCGTTTGCAAGTACCTCTTTTACCTCTTCCTCTATAACAGTGATGTTTTTTTCTTGAAGCTGCTCCATTATTTTCTGATCAATCTCCTTAAATTCAAGATTGATGTAGACTATATCGTTTGTCCAATAATAGAGAGTCAAGGCCATATTGGCTCCAACATTTCCAGTTCCAAGCACAATCGTCCGTTTATTCATCACCTCATATCCGTCGCAATCGGGACATATATAAACAGATATTCCTAAACATGGGTAGATTTTCGGAAACGGAGGAAGACGATCCATAACTCCAGTCGCTAGCAATAAATGATCGGTTTTAAAGGTTTTTTGCTCTTTGGTCCATAGATAAAAGGTGCCGCTTTCTTTTGAAATTTGTTCAACACGATCAAGAACAAATTCAACCCCTAGAGATTGAGCTTGTTTCTTGCCAATATCACGCAGCTCCTCTCCGCTAATTCCTTCCGGCCAGCCTAAAATATTATGATAAGCTCTGCAAAGGTTCGATCTGCCGCTGTTTGCGTCTATAATTAAAATTTTGTGATTATACCTCCCTAATTGGATAGCTGCCTGAAGACCGGCAATTCCCCCTCCTACAATAATACAATCATACCGCACAAGTCATTCTCCTTTTTCATGAAGTTGTTATTATCGTATCCGCAAAACAATTGTTCATTCTATTTTAGATTATGTTAATATAAGAGCGTTTTCATGTTATATAACATAACAATAGGACTAAAATTTAAAATTTTTTCAAAATTCCATTGCATAAATAGTAAATATGTTCTATATTATTACATATCATGTTATAAAACTTAACATAAGGAGTGGATGGAAATGGATGCATCTGCAATTACTTTAGCTTTAGACTCTTTGTGGGTCATGTTGGCAGCAATATTGGTCATCGCCATGCAAGGAGGATTTGCTCTTTTAGAGGCTGGCTCAACCCGTATGAAGAACTCTGGTCACGTGGCTGGGAAGCAAATAATTAGCTTCGCGATTGCATCTCTTGGATTTTGGGCGATTGGATTCGCGATTACTTTTGGGAATGGGAATTCATTCATTGGCACTTCAGGATGGTTTTTAAGCGGGGGAGAGGACGCATTCTCATCTCTATCTTGGGCAGTTGTGCCTCTTGAACTCAAATTTTTATTCCAGCTGGCTTTTGTAGGTGTTTCATTAGCCATTGCTTGGGGTGGATTTGCTGAAAGAGGAAAATTGATTGTGTACTTTATTTTTGGAATTATATTTACAATGTTTATCTATCCTGTTATCGGACACTGGGTCTGGGGCGGCGGCTGGCTCGGCTCAATGGGAATGCAAGATTTTGCCGGATCAACAGTTGTACACTTACAGGGTGCTGTAGCTGCATTAGTAGCAACGATACTCTTAGGACCGCGGATAGGGAAATTTAATAAGGATGGCTCACCAAATATCATCCCAGGACATAACCAGGTGTATACTGTATTGGGCGGAATCATCCTATGGATTTGCTGGTTTGGCTTTAACGCAGGCAGCACGATGGCAGTCGGTGATGGTTTCTTTACTTATGTAGCATTAACGACAAACCTGGCCGCTGCTGCTGGTGCAATTGCCGCATTAGTTACTGCAAAACTATTAGTTGGAAAAGCTGATATTCCTGCTACTGTTAATGGGGTTTTAGCTGCATTAGTTGCGATTACCGCTTCCTGTGCATTTGTTGAACCTTGGGCTGCTGTTGTAATCGGGGCTGCAGCCGGTGCAGTGACATTCTGGACGTCTATCTACTTTGAAAAGAAAGGGCTTGACGATCCCGTTTACGCCTTTTCTGTCCACGGAATTGCGGGTGTAATTGGTACAATCTCAACAGGGTTGTTCGCTTCTCCGAGACTAGTTGAGATTACTGGTATTGGTCAGCCTGGACTATTTTACGGAGGCGGTTTTGCGCAATTATTTGTGCAAGTCATCGGCGTATTAGGAGCTGCTGCTTATGTAGCCGCTGTGTCTTTCGCTGTTCTATTTATCTTGAAAAAGACAATCGGTCTTCGTGTATCAGCAGAAGAAGAAATGAGCGGATTAGATATCAGCGAACATGGGTCTTACGGATATCCTGAGCACATTGGAATCATAAATAAAAAGAATCAGGCTAGTTAAAAGAAAAGGAGGAGCATCGACAAGCTCCTTCTTTTTTATGTACGATATTATTTTTCCTGATCTAATTTTTTTATTTATTCGATTTTTTTAATAACAGGAAGGGTTATTGTTACCTGTGTACCCATCCCCACCTTACTGGAATACTCTATTTTTCCTTTCATGGCTTCAATTATTCGAATTGAGACCATGGTTCCAAGCCCGGTTCCTTTATCTTTAGTCGTGTAAAACACGGTTCCAAGATGTTCTAGCTGTTCTTTGCTCATTCCCTTTCCAGTATCCTTAATTACGAGTCTAACTTGATTATCATTTCCGGTGGCGGTAACAGTAACAAATCCGCCGGCCGGGGTTGCTTCTATCGCATTTTTAATGATATTAATAAGCGCTTGTTTTAACTGATAACGGTCAGTTTTTAAAATGAACTTTTCTTCACTTGCAAATTGAAGTGTTACCCCATCTTTGTTAGCAAGCGGTTCAAGCAATTGTGTAACCTTTATAAGCACATCGTGTAACTCAACCTCTGAAATATTTTCAAGCTTAGGTTTGGCAAAATTTAAATAATCATTTAGTATTACTTCTGCTCTTCCTAATTCATTTAAAACTAAGATCAGATATTCCCGTTTTTTTCCGGTCTCTTCTTGTTCTAATAGCTGTAGGAATCCTTTTACTACAGTTAAAGGATTTCTGACCTCATGTGCGATCGATGCGGCCAGTTCACCCAATGTATTCAACTTTTCAGCTCTTTGTATTTTTTCCTGCATCATACTCCTTTCAATAAGAGCTTCTGTGAGAACTGCGGAAAAACCAATGGCAACAATTTGAATCGAGCCTAAAAAAAGAAAGTCTTGCATGAAATTAGAATATTCAGAATAGGAAATCCCTAAGTTTGAATGGTAGAGTATAATAATCATCAGATTAAAAATTGACGGCCAGACTCCAAGAAGAATCGCAATGCCTATTCTTATTTTAGGGGCAAACTTCATGAAATAACGATTTATATAAAGCGGAAGCAAAAATCCTAAGATCGTTCCGATATACCCATATAACAAAGCATCCCCGCCAACAATGGCCCGTTTTAGAAGGATCATGAGCAGAACAATTCCTCCAGAGACAGGTCCGCCATACAAAGTTGCAATAATTAATGGGACATAGCGAAGGTCAAATATTATTTCCCCATTAGATATGGGGAAACACATAACCAAAATAGCCGCTACCCCATTTATGATGCCAAGCAATAGAATCATTTTTTTTGATTTTTTATTATCAAAAAAAATACTAAAAAAGAGGTAAGGTGCTAAAATAATCAAAACATGCAACAATAATTTTTCAACCAATGGACCTTCCCCCTCCATGCATATATAAGTATACAGTACGACAAAAAGAATTTATTTCCTTCAATATAGGCAGATTTACCCAATATTTTTACAAAAAAGTTTATCATTTATCGCCGATTTCCGCGTTAATCTATGTTTAGTGATTTCCGTCAACTTTAGACCATTTCCCTATTCATCAAGAGCAAAAAGAGCATCCAAATAGGATGCTCAGCTGCAGAAAGTTAGAGCAATATTCATATAAATATGTCTAACCCTCCCAAAAAGAACATGATATAGCCCCATAAAGCCAGGTAGCCGATTCCAAGTAAGCTTAAAAAGTCTTTGCTCTGAAATACTTCCCAATTGGTCAGTTTATAAATAAAATTAACAAAAATAATAACAAGAAAAGCTCCTAAAAAAAGTGATCCCATTGCTAAGACAATTCCATTTACTGGCCCAGATTTCACCTGGCTAAAATCAAACATATCTCTCCCCCCTTTTAAACTTTTTCTTTTTTTATCGACAAATTCCCCCAAAAGTTCAGGGAATTTTAACCATTTTTCAAAAAAATCATACTATTTTCCTATCAGTTTCAGAAGTGTTTCATTCCCTTTTCCTATTTGCTATATTACATATACTGGAGGGAAACAATGAAGATTATCATTATGTCTGACACCCATTTGCCCAAACGGGCTAAACATTTACCTATGATTGTAATAGAAGCAATTCAGAATGCAGATCTGATTATCCATGCTGGGGATTGGACTACTATCGAATTGTATGAAGAATTGAAAGAACTGGCTCCTATTCAAGGGGTATATGGAAATGTAGATTCAGACGAATTAATAAAGGTTTTAGAAGACCATATCCTATTAGACATAAACGGACATAAAATTGGCGTCACCCATGGACATTTGGGTAAGGCTAAATCTACTCCCGTACGGGCATATGATACCTTTGCTAACGAAAAGACAGACCTCATTATATTTGGACATTCCCATATCCCATACATAAAAAAGCATAATGATGTTATCTTATTTAACCCTGGGTCTCCGACTGATAAAAGATTTCAGCCCCAATATTCGTTTGGTATTCTCGAAATCAAACACCAGCTGACTATTAAGCACCATTTTTTTGATCATAAAACTTCTTAGTATGAACTTCTTTTTCTAGCGTAAAAAAGCATTCAATTAATGAATGCTTTTTGTGCTATTTAGACCAAAAAGAAGTGAACTTATTCTTCATGCAGCTCATTAAGACTGACCGTTACTTCTTGACTTGGGTCATCGAGCGGGTAGACTCTAGCTGTTTCCCCCTTCTCATCCACGTGCTGAATATATACGAAGGTTCCATTGTAAGTAACTTTCTTCATGTCTCCAGATTCAGCAATTTGTTGGGCGCGCAGTTTATCCATGCAGATTCCTCCAATTTTTAAAGATGGATTCTTAGTATTCCCATTTTTTTAGAGAACATGGCTCTTTTTTGTCATTACTTTACAGGTAAAGGTGATATTAGTAAGATGGACGGAGATACCTATAAAAAGTTGTTAGACCCAGTATAAGGAGAGATTAGAATGGAAGCTGTCGTAAAAAAGGCGGATGAGGGATATTTAGCTATATTTGAAAGACAATTTCATCATTCTGTTGAACAAGTCTGGAATTGGCTGACTCAGCCGGAAAAGCTGTCTGAATGGCTGGCAGAGGCAGAAGTTGAACTTAAAGAAGGGGCTCCATTTACTTTAACCTTTACAAAAACAGAAGGTAATGTAATGGCAGGCACGGTTCAAAAAATTGAAGTTCCGTATGTGTTTGAATTCATTTGGGAAACAGATAGTCCTGAGGCTTCTCTCGTTCACTGGGAATTGCAGAACAAGGGCCAAGGATGTCAGCTGTACTTTACTCAGAACTTTTCCGATCCGACCCATTTGCCTACTATGCTTGCAGGGTGGCATGTTCACCTAGAAATGCTGTCTTCATCACTGGATGGTAAGGAACTAGATTTCCCATGGGATCGATGGGAAGAGCTGCATATCTACTATGCAGAAAAAATCGCAGCAGCTTTCATTTAATAGACAAAGGCATCCAAGTTAATTTCTGGGCTGATCGCCTTTTTTTATTTCGTTATAAATTAAGTAGCTCTTATCTATGGATCGTGACTGGTTTATCAACGAATTTTGCACGTTTATCAGTAATCAAAACTTTTTGAAATTTTTTCACACTACTCCCGCTTGTATGTAAGCGTTTCCTGACTGAGTCTTATTGAAAAAACCTATTGACTTTCAAGCTTCTCAGTTTTATTATTTCTTTTAGCTGAATTGACAAAATAATAGGTTACTTATCAAGAGTGACTGAGGGATCAGGCCCTATGACGTCCGGCAACCTCCATTTGGAACGGTGCCACTTCCTGCAGAATGTATCTCATTCTGAAAGATAAGTCGTGATTGCAATGAACGATGCCTCTTTCGAATGAAAGAGGCTTTTTTATTGCAAACGATCTGTGAAGGAGGAATGAACATGATCGAAGTGAAAAATTTAGTAAAAATCTATGAAACAAAAAAAGAAAAAGTAATAGGCGTCGATAATGTTTCTTTAACGATAAATCGTGGCGAAATTTTTGGAATTGTAGGATACAGCGGTGCGGGAAAAAGTTCACTGCTGCGATGTTTAAACCTTTTGGAAAAACCAAACTCTGGTGAGATCATCGTAGATGGTCTATCTCTTACCAAGTTAAACAATAAAGAATTGAGGACAGCCCGATTAAAAATTGGGATGATTTTTCAACATTTTCACCTAGTAAAATCTAAAACCGTTTTTGAAAATATTGCATTTGCTTTAAAAGCAGCTCATAAATCTAAGCACGAGATTGAAGAAAGAGTAAAAGTTTTACTTGAAATGGTTGGTCTATCTGACAAACGGGATGTCTACCCTTCCCAGCTGAGCGGCGGGCAAAAGCAGCGTGTCGGGATTGCCCGTGCCCTAGCCAATAACCCGTCTGTGCTGCTTTGTGATGAAGCGACTTCCGCACTCGACCCAAGTACAACCAAATCTATTCTGAATTTGTTAAAAAAAATAAATCACGAGCTAGGAATCACGATTGTCTTAATTACTCACGAAATGGAAGTTGTAAAAGAAATTTGTGACCGAATGGCGATTATGCAAAGCGGAAAAATCGTCGAAGAAGGGCCGGTTTATGAAATCTTTGCTAATCCGGTTCAGCCGCTAACGAAAGAATTTATCAACAGTGTTCTCCAGTTTGAGCTTCCAGATTATTTACTATCAAACCGGAAAGGAAAAATTATTAAAATCCAATTTAAAGGCTCTGTTGCCGAGGAATCGGTTGTCTCAGAAGTATTTCAGCGATTTAAAGTGAAAGGAAATATCCTTCATGGAAAAATTGAATATATTCAGGAGACGCCACTTGGCATTTTCATCATGGAAGTATTAGGTGAATCTAGCGAAGTTGAAAAGGCAATTGAGTACATTACACTGAGAACTGAACATTTGGAGGTGATTTACGATGACGTTGCTTGATAGAATCATAGAATTACTTCCTGAACTCAACATAGCTTTTTTTGAAACCATTTATATGGTCGGTATTGCAATGCTTGCCGGATTTATTTTCGGATTGCCGACAGGGATACTCTTGTTTGTCACCGATAAAGGATTATTTTTACAAAATGGACCGATTAAAAGTGTTCTTGGCTTTATCGTCAATATGATTCGCTCGATTCCTTTTATTATTCTGCTTATAGCTTTATTGCCATTAGCGAATCTGATTGCCGGAACAACCATAGGTCCAACCGCTGCTTCCGTATCGCTATCAGTTGCAGCTATACCTTTTTTCGCAAGGCTTGTGGAGCAATCACTCCGTGAAATCGATAAAGGAATTATTGAAGCTGCAGTAGCTGCGGGTGCATCTCCTTGGATGATTATAAAAGATGTTTTGATTTCAGAGGCCAAACCTGGAATTATTCAGGGCATTACACTAACGGTCATTAGTTTAATTGCCTACTCTGCAATGGCAGGAACAGTTGGCGGCGGCGGTGTCGGTGACCTTGCAATCAGATTTGGCTATTACCGCTACGATGATACTGTCATGATTACCACTGTTGTTGTTTTAATTTGCTTAGTTCAGCTTATTCAATTTTTGGGGGACCGTTTTTCAAAACTTGTTGATAAAAGATAAAGGAATTTGGAGCCTTACATCTTTTATATATATAAAAATTTTTATTATATGGGGGAAACAAACATGAAGAAAGTTGCATCACTATTGATTTTAGCTTTATCCTTACTGCTGGCTGCCTGTGGCAGTGAAAGTTCTGGCGGAAGTGCTTCTGAAGAGAAAAAAATTACTTTTGGGGCAACTGCTGGCCCATACAGTGATATGGTAACCAAAGCGATTCAGCCGATCTTAGAGGAAAAAGGCTATGAAGTAGAATTAATAGAATTCAGTGATTATATTCAGCCAAACAAAGCTCTTGCTAATGGAGATATTGATGCAAACCTGTTCCAGCATTTAATTTACATGGAAAGCTTTGCAAAGGAAAACGATATGGAACTTTCTGAATTAATTTCGGTTCCAACAGCACCAATGGGTATCTACTCAAACAAATTTGCTTCGATGGAAGACATTTCTGAAGGTGCTACAATTGCAATTCCTAATGACCCGACAAATGCTGCTCGTGCCTTTTTAATTCTAGAAGATGCCGGATTAATTACCATCTCTGCAGATGCAGATCCTTTAACTGTATCAGAAAAAGATATTGACGAAAATGTAAAAAACCTAAAGTTTGAGCCAATTGAAGCGGGTCAGCTGCCGCGTGCTGTTGAAAGTGTAGACCTTTCTGCTGTTCCAGGTAACTTTGCATTAGCAGCCAGTATGAATTTACTTGATGCGCTAGTATTAGAGAATATGCCGGATCAATACCGCAACCGCGTCGTAGTTAATACAAAAGATTTAGAAGCACAATTTGCAAAAGATATTAAAGAAGCAGTTGAATCGGCTGAATTTGAAGCTGTTATTGATGAAGAATTCCAAGGCTTCGGTAAGCCTGAATGGATGTTAAACCGTTAATTTGAAATGACGCCGGTGAGAACTGGCGTTATTTTCTTATCCATACATAATGACAAAGGAGTGGATTAAAATGAATCTAGAAGTACGAGGAGCACCTTCTTATTACTCTTGTGAAGTTGGAATTCTGCATAAATTAGACGCTTTGCTTCTGTCTAATCACATTACCAAATGTATCGTCCTTCATGGCGAGAAATCTTGGAATGCGATTTCCCCCTTCTTTCCAATCGATAGAAGCAGTCAATCCTTTACCTTTGTCTCCTACAATGGTGAGTGTACCTTAGGAGAGGTTAACAGAATTAGTCAAATTGCGAAAAACGAGGATGCTCAAGCTATTATTGGGATTGGCGGAGGAAAAATCCTTGATATTACTAAGGCAGCCGCGAATCAGACAAACATAGATGCAGTATTAATTCCAACTCTAGCCTCTACCTGTGCAGCTTGGACTCCTTTAAGTGTGTTTTATGATGAGACAGGGAGCTTTACGCACTATTCGATTTTTCCCAGAAGCAGTTTATATGTTTTTATTGAGCCAAGAGCATTCTTATCCTCCCCAGCTCGATATTTAATTGCTGGAATTGCAGATACGTTAGCTAAATGGTATGAAGCAGATGTAATGATTAGAGAGCTTAAAGACCCTCCTCTAGCTGTAACGATCGCTCACCACGCTGCCCTGCTTTGCCGAGATGTTCTGATTGAACAAAGTACAAATGCCATTAATGATCTTGAAGCAGGAGAAATCTCCCCTTCCCTTCTGAAAGTTATTGAAACTAATATAGTTGCTGGAGGAATGGTCGGAGGCTATGGTGACCAATTTGGCCGAATTTCTGGTGCACACGCTGTTCACAATGGACTAACTGTTTTAGAGGAAACCCATCATTTATTGCACGGGGAAAAAGTGGCGTACGGAATTTTAATTCAGCTGGTTCTCGAAGAAAACTGGGACGAAATTAAAAGACTGTTCCCTTTTTACAAATCCCTGCAGCTTCCCTATTTGTTAGAGCATTTAGGATTAAAACTTGATGATCAGGAAAAGTTTCTTCGTATTTCTGAAGCAATCGTAAAGCCTTCTGAGTCGATTCATTTTATGAAGGGCAGCTTTACATCCGAAAAGCTTTATCAGGCCTTTATCGATTTAGAAATTTACATACAAAAAGAAACAACTCATGTCTTATCATAATTCAGATACAAATCGTCTGCTATTGCGGGCGATTTTGTTTTTTCATACCAATCATATCTCCAGAGCATATACATGTTTTTCTCCGAATAGGGGACATTACACCTATAGCAAAAGGAGAATGTTAGATGGACACCAAACTCTTTCAAGCGATTATTTCAAAGTCGGGCAATATCCCGATCTTAGACGAGATTATGATCTTTTTCTCGAAAAAAGCACGGTATGTATATCTATTCATACTGCTGTTTTTATTTTTCAAAGGCGGAAATCATCGTGAAACTGTTCGTAATGCGGCCATCTCTATGGCAGCTGGCCTTTTTTTAAACAGAATTATAAAAATCTTTTACTATAGACCGCGTCCCTTTATTAAACAGAAAGTCGGAATATTAATACCTTCAAAGCTTGACTCTTCTTTTCCAAGTAAACATACCGTGTTAGCCTTTGCAATCTCAAATTCCCTGCTGCTTCGCGAACGAGTGCTGGGAATCATTTTGACTCTTTTCTCCCTGTTAACTGGGTTCTCGAGAATTTGGGTGGGACATCATTATCCTGCTGACATTATCAGAAGTGCGATCATTGGAAGTGGGACAAGTCTTTTGGTTGAAGCATTTTTTCTTATTTCTAAAAATAGAAATTATTGTTTAAGCAGAGATAACTAATAGATAGCTTTTGGACATAATCTGAATTTTATAATACAAAAAATACGTAAACACGATTTACCAATTATGAATTGAAGCAAACAAACTAAAACTAAAGCAGAGACGCAATTCTTAAGGGGGAAGTCAACATGTTAACACCACAGCAGATTCAATCTTTACAACAATCTCTCGTTGAAATGAAACAGGAAATAGAAGATAGGCTAGAAAAGAACGACCATTTTAATTTAGAACGGGGACATGATCACGAATCGATGGGGGAATTGTCCAGTTATGATAATCATCCTGCAGATGAGGGAACTGAATTATTTGAACGGGAAAAGGATATTGCATTAAAACAACACCAAGAATATGAATTAGAAAATATTGAAAATGCGCTGCGGGCAATCAATGACGGCAGCTATGGAAAATGTAAAACTTGCGGTAAGGAAATCTCATTTGAACGTCTCGAAGCGATCCCAACAACCTTTTATTGCAAAGAACACAGCCTTGATCAAAATGTTTCTCATCAGCGGCCGATTGAAGAAGACGTATTAATGCCGCCATTCGGAAAATGGGATCTTGACGAAAAGGATGAGTCCGTGGCATTTGATGCAGAGGATTCATGGCAGGAAGTAGCAACATTTGGTACATCTGAAAGTCCATCTGATTTTTTTGTCCCTCCTACCAGCTATAATGATAACTATGTGGAATATGATGAAAATGTAGGCTATGTTGAGGATTTTGAAAATTTCATTGGAAATGATATAGAAGGAAAAAATATAACGGTTTATCCGACATCCCAGCATGAAGATTTTGAACAAGCATTAGATGAAGAAGGCATTATGACAACATTTGGAGATTTACCAGCTTATGAACATGATCCATATGTGGAAGATCGGAAAAAGAGGAAACGTTAACTCATATCTAAACTTTTAAACAAGGCCGGGATTCATCCCGCCTTTGTTTATATTTCTAGTGAAAAATAAAAGAACGCTGCTTTGTATAGAATCAAAGCACCGCTCTTTGGAAATAATTCTTATCCTATACTATACTCTTTTTTAAAAAAATATACAATATTCTGTTTATATTTTGTAAAATTTTATTTCAAGCATCAACAGCACATTAATTGTAAAAAGGAGTGAATTGATACAGTTCAAGGTCAATCTTATTATTCTTACTAAACTCAACTCCTTCACTCTCTAGTGACATTATCTGAACTAAAAAGAATTCCTCTTCTTTTATACCTATTTCCCCTTTGCTATTAACGACTCTGTGCCATGGAAGATTATGTTTTTCACTCATGGAGTGCAGAATCCTAACGACCTGTCTTGCACTTCTCGGACTGCCTGCTAAACGGGCAATTTGTCCATATGTCATAACTTTACCAGGCGGGATATTCTGAATGATCCTAATCACTTGTTTCGTAAATGGCTGCAATGATTTCAACCCCTTCCTATAAAAAAATAGAAACCCTCAGAACCTGAGGGTCTTTCGTCCTAATTATAACGGGAGCAGATGTACTGTTTCTTTGGTTTCAAGTTCCTCTATCATTTGTACCCATTCTGTCGGTTTTTCAGGAAGAACTGAATAATAACGTTTTAAAAAGTTCACTACAAGATTTGCTTCTATTTCAGAAATTGCTTCATTCGTCGGCATAAAACATAAATCTAATCCGGCTACGGCTTCACCATCATTATTCCAGGAAGGGTGGACATAAGAAAAGTCTAATCGCTTATAGCCTAAGTGAGCCAATACTTCTCTGCGTACATATGGATTCATTGGCATAATTCCGCCAAAATCATGTTCTTTAACCCGATATGGATCATAAATCTCGGCAAACATCCCAAATAATTGCTTGCCATTTGCAGCTGCCAGTTCAGCTAAATCACGTGCACGCTGTTTCACTAAAAATGGACCAATCCCAAGTCCTGGCTTCCCAATAATAGTAAAGTCAGTCATCGCGATATTCCAGTCAGGATAATACCGGTATTCAGTGGCTCCTACCACTTCATCTTCGTGAACGGCAACAAATACACGAATTCCAGGATCTTCGAGAGGTTCCTTCCATAAGTCAAATTCTAATACTTCTTCTGGAGGAAAAACTTCCTTCATTAAATTATGCATCTTTTCAAATAGCGGATCTTGAATAGAGGTAATACGTTTGTACTCCATTGGTCTGCTCCTTTTATTAAACGTAGTGTTATTTATTTACTAGATTAGCAGTTGGGTGAGACTGTAACTTTTTCCTCAGCTTCCCAATCCGGATATAAATCAGTTCTGCGGTCTCTCCATGTGGTAACAGAACCTTTTTCACGCACTTCATAAAGCAGGTTTAAATCAAGGTCTGCCGTAATAATCATATCATTATTAATTTCTCCTTCAGCTAAGATTCCGCGAGGAGGAAAAGGAATATCATTTGGGGTAATAATAGCAGCCTGACCAAAATTGGCTCTCATAAAATCAACGGTTGGAAGGGAACCCACTGTTCCAGTAAGCACAACATATACTTGATTTTCGACAGCTCGTGCATGGCTGGTGTATCGAACACGGTAAAAACCATGTCTGTCATCTGTACAGGATGGAACAAAAATGACATCTGCCCCTTTGGCTTTAGCCATACGGACAATTTCAGGAAATTCAATATCATAACAAGTTAGAATAGCAATTTTTCCCTTATCTGTTTCAAAAATTTTAAAGTCTTCCCCAGGTGCCATGTTCCACTCATGTACCTCAGTTGGCGTGATATGAAGCTTGGCCTGTTCGCCAATTCGCCCATCTGGATAAAATAAATGGGCTACATTATAAAGACGTTCCCCTCTTCTAATGACATGGGTTCCTCCCACAATATGCATGCCTGTTTGCATCGCAAAAGAAGAAAACAACTCTAAATATCGTGCCGTAAACTCAGGTAAATCATTTATTGATAAGGCGTTCCCATTTTCATCGCCAATGGACATTAATTGAGTTGTAAAAAATTCAGGAAATAGAACAAAGTCTGCCCCAAATTCTGCAGCTGTCTTCACATAGTGTTCTGACTGCTTTGCAAACTCTTCAAAAGAACGGATTGTTTTTAATTCATATTGAACTGCAGAAACTCGAAATTTCATATAAGATCCCCCTTTTCTTCTATCTTTTATTCCCAAATGGGGTTTTAAAAGTACACACTAACAAGATTATTGAACGGTTAGTGAAATTTTTCAAGTAAAACTTTTTAAATGATATAAAGAAATAGATTGCAGCACACAAATAAGGGGCAGATTGAAACAAATCATGCACTGTAAATAAAGCAAAAAATGTTAATCGCAGTTAGATTAATCCTATTTTCTTATACTCACCTAAACCCATTCTATGTAATTTTTTAGCTATTGATATCAAGAAAAAACAGGACTGTTATTCAAATGGATATTGGTATGCAATATGCCCTTTTCTTCCGGTCGTAGTTTCTGCTTGTGATAGCGAATTTAAAATCGCTTCTTCAGTTGCTTCGGCCGCACCCATAAATAACTGATTCAAAATAGGATGATCATCGCGCAGCTGTCTATGATTTTCAGTTACATGAGAGGAGAAATGATTTGTCTTATTCGCAGTTGAGAAAGCAATTACTATATCCCCGCTGCCATGACTATAATGGCTTCCTGTTCTTCCTAGACCAATACCACACCGTTTAGCTAGCCTTTTTAATTGGCGGTCACTCAATGGGGCATTAGTTGCCAGTACCATCATAATCGACCCATCTGCCGGTTTCTGCAAAGCCATCTCATCCTCTGCCTTCACTGCTTGATAGCGCACCGTTTGGAATTCTTCTTTTTTGCCAAAATTGGTGACAACTAAAGACCCTATTATGTATCTTTCTTCACTTTTCTCATCTTGAATCTGACGGGAAGAGCTCCCAACTCCACCTTTATAGCCAAAGCAAACCATTCCTTTTCCGGCGCCGACAGCCCCTTCTTGGACTATGGAATCTGATGCTTTTTCGATCGCTTCTATGGCATGTTCAGGTTTTACAGGCAAAAGTCGAATAGAATTTAGAAGACTGTCATTACATTCCCCTACGACAATATTGATAGTTCCTGTTGTTTCCCCTATTTCAGGATTGTCAGCTAACATATATTGGAGCGTACCATGGGCAACAGCAGGAACAGCAAAAGTGTTGGTTAACATAATAGGAGATTCAATCATTCCTAATTCATCGATTTGTACGAGCCCCGTTGTTTTCCCGAAACCATTGATCACATAAGAGGCCGCAGTTACCTTTTCTTTAAAAAGATTTCCGCCATGCGGAAGTATCGCTGTTACTCCCGTACAAGCATACTCTCCCCTTTGATCTTCAATCGGGTAATCTAATGTGACATGTCCCACCTTTACACCTTCCACATCCGTAATACAGTTTTTCGGCCCAGGTTGCAGCCTGCCAATCGAAATACCCCGTTCTCTTATTTTCATACCTTCTGCTCCTTTACTCCTATTTTTATTGATACTTTTATTCTACCAACTATTGATTCATTTTCATCATAAATATAACAACCCGGAACTTGTAAAAGTGCCGGGTTCGATAAACTCCCTATTAAGATGATGTATTCATCCGCTTTTCAGCTGATTGGTACTGAATAGTGACTTCCTTATGTCCAATAGCTTTTGCCAGTCCAAAGACAGGCATATTCGCATAAAAGCATTCGTATTTTCCAGGAGACAGTTGGTACGTTTCATGATATATTCCCACTGCTTTGGATTGACTCACTTTTTTATAAAAATGCCTCCATGCCTTTAAATGGATAGGGCCTCTTGCATATGCCTTTAAATCCTCGAACGATTTCCAATACTGGACTAGTAGAATAGTTCTGAAATTCACTGTCATTTCAAGGGAGCGAAAGCCTAATTCTTTACGTGTATAAAGCTCCTTTAACATTGCAGGCATTGCCATAAAAACCGGCCACCATTGATGGATTGCCCACCATTTATTCACCCTCATGCCAATTAAAAAGATGACAACATCCTCCCCCGGCTGCGCCATAAAACGGCCCGCATGCACCTCTTTGCCCATTAAGCTCACTCCTCACTTTTTTTCAAAAGTTTTTCAATGCTTACTTCACACCACTCTAGAATTGCCTTAGTTGTCCGTTGACCATAATCCAAAGTAATCAGCCAAAACATAGCATCCTCTGCATCATCCTGATCCGTACGGATTATTTTTTCAATCCCCAAATAAGTGTTAAGACGTTCCTGGAGCTTTTCTTGATACGAGCGGATTTGTTTAACCGCCGAATCAGAAGCCTGATGTCTGCTAAAAAAGAGTTTGAGTAAAAGCTCATTTTTTTCAGTAGGAATGATTGATATTGGCTCCTTTAGCCATTCTTGCAGTACCTGTTTTCCTGTTTCAGTAATTTGATACTCTTTTTTATCCGGCAATCCTTCCTGACTGGTATCCTCAACAGTAGCCAGCCCCTCCTCTACAAGCCTTTTTAGGTTCGGATAAATTTGGCCATAACTAATTTTCCAGAAATGCGAGATACTCTGATCAATCATCTGTTTAATGGCATATCCAGTCCGACATTTTGTTGTGAGCATCCCTAATAGCACATATTTTGTATAATTTTCTTTTGCCATAGAAGGTCTCCTTATATCTCTTTGATATATATCTTTTAGATATATAATATGACATTCTGTTTTTTATGTCAACATTTTCCTAATAAAAAAGGGATTTCCGACGAATTTATAGGACATGGATTCCGTTATTTAAGATAAATAGGGGGATTTTTGAAATAATAGGACATAGGTTCCGTTATTAGGCGAATTCACTGCTATTTTTTGCTGAATTTTGTGAAATAGCGGATTGTATGTCCGCTTCGTCCATTCAAGCCAGAGTTTTTTTACAAATAACGGATCCTATGTCCTTTACTTTAAGGGTTAATATCAATTAACTTCGATCGGACTGTAAACCCGAATTCAAAATTATGATTCCTCGGCAAAATCAAAAAAGGGACCAAAAAATTGGCCCCTTTCTACCTCCTACATTCCATATATTCAGTCTGCAAACCGCTCAAAAAACTCTAGAATTTTCCGGTCTACCTTGATTTCATTTTCTTTCTTCGAGAAGCCATGCCCTTCATCTTCTAGAACAAGATATTCCACATCCCTGCCCTTTGCTCTTAATGCGTCTACAACCTGGTCCGATTCGGCTTTGACCACACGGGGGTCATTCGCCCCTTGAATGACCAGCATTGGTTTAACCATTCCGTCTAAATGAGTAATTGGCGAGTCTTCTGTTAGCTTATCTTTATCCTTAACGGGGTCACCCACCCATTGGTTCATAAATGGCTTCCAAAACTCTGGAACTGATTCGTAGAATGAGAATAAGTTGCTGACGCCAAAAATATCAACAACGGCTTTAAAGTAATCAGCATGTCGGCCATGAAGGAGCAGCGCCATATATCCGCCATAGCTTCCGCCCATTAATAAAATTTTATCACGGTCGGCATAGCCATTTTTAATTAGCCATTCGAGACCCTCAATGTTATCAAGGCGCGGACCATGCCCCCAGTCTCCTTCTACCATTTTCATAAACGTAAGGCCATAGTTCGACGAACCGCGGAAGTTAGGAGCAAAAATCGAGTAACCGCGATTAACAAGAAATTGGAATCGAGCCCTGAACCATTTTCTCTCTAATGATTGCGGTCCTCCATGCGGCCAGAGGATCACATGACCGTTCGAGTTTTCTTTTTTTGCTCTAAAGAAAAGAGCTTCAATTTCAAGTCCATCAAAAGAGGGATACCTTAACACTTCTGGCTCAACAAGATCTTCATCTTTTACGCCTGGCACCCGGTAATGAGTAAGCTCCTCCCAAGTACTTCCCCGATCAGTTGATTTAAAAATATTAAATGGTCTTGTCGCATCTCGACCCAGTAAATAAAGGTTTCCGCTATCCATGATTGCTGCCTTTACGATGACACTGGTCGGTGCTTTTAGCTGTGTTAGCTTGCCACCTGCTAAATCATATTGATATAACCGGTCTTCAACCCCATAGGACCCAACTAAATAAAGAAGGTTATCTTTTTTACTGTATTTGACATCAGAAAAATCTTCACCTTCTACTTCAAGGACTTTAGAAAACTCTTTTGTCTCTAAATTAAACTTAGCTAAGTAGGAAAGATCAGCATCATAGTCCGTTAAAAAGTAGATTTCATTTTCCGATGTATAGACCAATTGGGATACTGTATGCTGTTCAGCGGTTTCTGGTGTTAATAATAAATCTCCGTTATTAGTATGAACATAAGCAAGCGAATATGTATTGCCGTAATTTTTAACATAAACAAGACTGCTTTCATCAGGGCTGACTGCAGCAATAAAAGTAGGTGCTTCCTTACCTTCTAAAATCATTTTTTCTTCGCCGGTTTCGAGGCTGTAAACATAAGAATTTAAAAATCGGGGATTATACTTAGTTCCTGTATAATAGAGGCGTTTGCCATCTTTTGAAACGCTCGCTAGGAAATGACGTTCCTTCTCTTGCACCCGGACAGGCACCAATTCTCCTCCATGCGGCTGAAGCGCATACAGCTGTGTATTTTCATCCCCATCCTGATCAAACCCAACTATAATAAAATCGCCCGTTTTCGCATAATGGAGTGCTTGTGCACTCTGATCTTTAAAGGTGAGCTGATAAGGAAATTGATTCGGCAAATCCATTGCCCATAAATTATAATGACCGCTTAAATTCGTACTGAAAACCAGCTGCTTTTCATCAGGACGAACCGTAAAGTCCTGGATTAAAAGTGTTCGAAAAAATTGCTCCACATCCGGTTTCGGAAACTTTATCATTGACCCCACTCCTTTTTTTAAAAAGTACTACTATTCTAGCATATTTGTTGAATAGTAGTGAGAGGTTGTTTCTAAATTTTAGAAAATTATTATATTTTAGGAAAATAATCTTTGGAATAAGGATTATATTTATAAGAGAGGTTTTTTACTAGTTTTGTGGAATATAAGGAATGTGAAACTCAATCTGGAGGGTGCAAAATGACTGAAAGTGAACATATTAAAATGACAGAAAAGGCGATTGATTATATGTATCAGTATCTGGACAAAGAAATAACAACAGAGGAGATTGCTGCTCATGTTGGCTATAGTACATACCATTTTATCCGTATTTTTAAAGAGGTTACTGGTATCACGCCCCGTCATTATTTGTCTGCTCTCCGCATCGAATCAAGTAAGTTTCTTCTCTTACATTCAACAGATTCCAATTTAAAAACTCTCCTCTCGATCGGTTTCCGCAGCATGGGCTCATTCTCGAGTCGCTTTAAGCAATACGTGGGCTTATCACCCAAATCATTTCGTAAAAAAACAAGCACCTATGCTCAGCAACTGCAGAAGTATCAGGAAAAGGGCGGCAGCACAATAGGAGAGAATATCCGAAGAGTACCTTATGTGACTAGTTATATCGAAGCCCCTGCCTCCTTTAAAGGACTAATATTTATTGGATTATTTCCTAGGCCGATTCCTGATCAGCGTCCAGCAGTTGGAACAGCCATTAAACATACCCAAAAATATTGTGTGTTCTCCGAAGTTCCAAAGGGAGAATACTATGTTATGGCAGCAGGTCTTCCATGGGGACTTAATCCTAAAAATTACATTATATCAAAAACGTCGCTTCGCGGAAAATCAGATAAAATCATTGTTTCCGAAGATTCCAACATAGAAGTAAAAATAGAATTGCGTGAGCCGCTGCCTTTTGATCCGCCGATCTTAATAAATCTTCCATATTTATTATTTGAAAATGATAAAAAGTCATAACGGTCAGCAAACTAGAAGAAATTTTTCAAATGATTTTGCATTACTATTAAGTAAAAATGAAAGGACTGATTACAGATGAACACTGTTGACTTAGAACAGCAAATCGAACAGCTTGAAGCAGAAATACATGAGAAAAAGATTAAACTTGCCCAGATGCGAAAGGCAAAAGCTGAGAGACCTGTACAAAATTATGCATTTTTAAACCCGGATGGAGACACTGTTTACCTATCGGACTTATTTTGCGATAAAAATGAATTGATCGTTATACATAATATGGGAAAAGCTTGTTCCTATTGTACGATGTGGGCAGACGGGTTCTCAAGTCTTTACCATCACATTGCCCGCAAGGCCGCTTTTGTTTTGGAATCACCAGATGAACCAAGTGTATTGGGTGATTTTGCCGCGGAACGACGCTGGACCTTCCCGGTGGTATCCTCTCATAGTCAAACCTTTAAGGAAGATGTCGGTTTTGCCAAGGGAAAACAGTACATGCCTGGAGTTTCCGTTTTTCGGCGTGATCAGGAAGGCAGAATTTTTCAAGGCGCAACTGCCCCATTCGGTCCCGGAGATGATTATTGTATAGTCTGGCCATTATTTGATTTACTTCCATCTGGCTATGAGGACTATCGTCCAACTAAAGATTTAAATGATCGTGCCCCTTTCCGGCTGACTCATAATATCGCCGTTCAGGTACAAGATTACGAGAAGGCTCTTGCTTTCTATCAAAATATAATTGGCATGGCGCAAGATAGAGTTATCGCAAATGAGTCAAGGTTAAGCTTAGGCGGAACCAACTTTTATATTGAAAAAGCAGCCGAACAAGTCGAACCAGGCCAAGTTTTCTTTGAGTTATCCGTAAGTGATTACCAAGAAGCAAAAATGAAATTAATCGAAGCAGGATGTAAGATAACCAAGGTATTCCATGAGAAAAGCGAGATGTTTCAAGACCCATATGGATTGAAGTTTCACTTGTTCCAAGGAACTAAATAAATGTATGGTCTTTCCCCATAGCTAAACCTTTATTTTTAGAAAAGGAGAGCATTTATGTTAAATGAAATATGTGCATTAACAATTAAAGTGAAAGATATCCAAGAATCCCTTTATTTTTATTCCGAGTTGCTTGGCTTTCAAGTATCCAAGTACTATGGTGAATCCATAGTAAGCTTACAGCATAAAGATCTTCCAATCATACTAGAGAAAGCGAATGACCTTCATTTACCTCCTAAAGGGAATGTGCTTCCTGCACTTGTTTCGGAAAAATTAGATGAAGACATTCAAGCACTGCGTGAAAAAGGAGTTACAGTAATATTTGATGAACCAAAACCGTGTCCGCCAGGAAGGTACACTGTGATTGAAGATCCAACTGGCAATCAGATTGAAATACTGGAATTTTCTAAGTAAGAAAATCTATCGGTACTGGATGATTTCGGTACCGATTTTTCAAGATTAATAAAGGTGGAGTTTTTAATGATTTATGAAATGACAATCCAAGTACGGGTTCAGGATTTTACAAAAGGACTGTACTGGTATACATCATTCCTTCAAAAAGAACCTGATTTTATCCCGCACGAAGGGTTTGCAGAATGGGAAATCATTCCTAAATGCTGGCTTCAAGTCGCTCAAGGGACCCCAGCAAAGGGAAGCGGGCCATTTCGAGTTGGAATTGATCAGCTTGAAGCGGAACGAAAAAGACTTGTGGAGGAATTAGGGGTTGATTATTTTGAAATTGAGTCAAGACCTGAGGTACCCGTCAAATGGGCAACATTTTCTGACCCATGGGGAAATCTGATTGGGCTGTTTGAATACATAACGAAAGAGAACTAGGAAAATTCTTTTCTTACAAGAGGGAAAAATGATTCACATTATAAAAGAGCCTATTTTCTTTAATGGAAGAGGCTCTTCGTACTCTTTCTATCCATAATACTTATCAAAAGCAGACGCTCCCAAGAGCATCGCAGGATAAATGCCCTTCCAGGCCTCCAAAACGGTTTCCCCTTTATAAGCTATAATTCTCGGAGATTTCACATATGTACCAGGAACGAGGCTAGCTTTTTTACATTCGGCGGTACCTGTCCACTCCACTTCAAATTCAACCGGACCTTCGACTTTAAATGGATTTATTTCCTTGAATCTTTTAACTGCCCGAAACGCTTTTTCCTTTATTTCTTTATGGGCTCTTTCCAGTGACAAACACCTTGCTGCGAACCGATTTATCGAATATTTAACAACAGCAGTTTCAATGTCGCCGATAGACTCTTGGGCTTCAGCCGCTAAACAGTCATCCCCAGAAACCATTAAAACAGGAACATCGTAGTATCCTGCGATTGCACCAAAAAGCTCCAATTCTCCAATTGGTTTTCCATTCATCCTCAACTCATACATCTCAGGACCAAAATACGATTCATTTCCAACTCCATGTGAATGTCCAACTTTTGCGTGAAGACCAATAAAAAATAAACCATCAGCTTGGTCTATTTGATGGACCATACTTAATTCCTTTGTCGATCCCCTAATTATATCCGCTCTTGGATCCAATTCTTCATATATTAAATTTAAACTATTCCAATGAGCATCATTCACCACGACTTCAGTGGCTCCTGCTTCAAAAGCGCCTGCAATCGCAACATTAACATCCATCGTCATCAGTTTGCGGAAATGCTCCCATTCTCGGCCTTTGTAATGCATTTCCTCAGAACTGACAATGCCTGAAATTCCTTCGCCATCGGCACAAATATAAATTCTCATCATTCCACCTCCAATAAAACTGTAACCTATTATACTGTATAATTTCTCCATGTTGTGGTGATAATCCTTTTATGAAACAATCATAGGCCGACATATTGAGGTGATTTAATTGAAAATAAAAAACAAAAGAGCCGGAAAAAATACTGCGATTTTATTTGCAGTATCCATCATTGTTTCATCCCTGTTTTTTCAAGGTCTCAAATATCTTCCGCTTCCTATATTTATTTTGATTTTGGCTGGGGTCATTTCAGTTCTGATTAGTATTAAAATTTATCTTACATATTCAATCCGAAAATATATAGCCGCGAGAGGTCGAAAAATAGAAAAGTAGTATATTTATTTAAGATCATTTATTGCCCTAATTTGAATTGGCTGCTTTGTTTGATGTTTCTTTTAAGTTAGCAAGCAATGAGAGAACTGACCCTACTGCTTGTATCCAGCTTCCATTCACTTCGAGGGACTGAGATAAATCATCATGATTTTTTGAGCTAAATGAATACCTGTCCTTTTTTTCCTCTAATTTATAAATTCCGCCAAGTGCCTGCATGGCATTCCCGAGCATTTGTAATAAGTTTCCTGATATTTCAAGGGGCAAAGAATCATCAGGTTCCTGATCTAACTCATAGCCAAATGCAGTTGCTGCTCCCAAAGATTGCATCCAATTTCCCGTAATATTTAATCTTTCTCCAATATCACCTTCAAATTCGATTACTAAACCGGCAACAACAGTGACATTACCAATAGCTTGTATTTCATTGCCAACCCTTTCATAAAACTCATCTTCTCCATCGGCTACAAGTGCATTTCCAGTGGCTTGCATAACATTGCCCCATAAGCTAAAAGCTTCTCTCCATTCACTGGGAAGTTTTTGTATAGGAGTACTGCCGATAGCAGCGATAACCGTTCCGATGGCTTGCACCCATGCTCCAAATATTAATTTGTCTTGTTCTTCCATCTGACAACCGCCCAATTCAGAGAATAATACTCAGTATATGCAAAAGGGCAGGTAAAGTTGGCATGAAGTCATTAATCAGAGGAAAAGAGTCCCATCTGCCAATAGAGGGACTCTTTAATAATTTAACCACGGACTAGATGATTGTTGTCTATTTCTTCTTTCAGCTCGGTGGATTAGTTCATCTAACTTTCTAATTGCAGTATTCAATTCTCCACTTGAAAGCTGTCCATTTCCATACATAGCAAGTAATATCGCATACGCTATGGGACGAGTATCCACGTTCACATTCACGTTTACATCAACGTCTGAATTACCGCTTTCTCGGACGGATAAATCATTTGTATTCCAAATCTGATTAAGGTCTCCCTCGTTGATTCTTGAATTGCCTAAAGGAAATCCCATATATACCATCTTCCTGACTAAAGTGGGTGGGCTTGTCCAACCCACCCATCGGTTATCCTTTTATTCAAAGGTTTAGTCTTGTTCTTGCTCTTGCTCCTGCTCTTGTTCTTGATCTTGCTCAGCTTCAGCACGAGAACGAACTTTTGCTTGAGTTTTTGCATCTACATTAACTTCGAGATCTACTTTAGCGTTGCCGCTGTCTTCGATTTTGTTGTCGACATTAATGTGGATGTCATTTTGGTTTTTGCTTTTGCTTTCGCTATCGCTTTCACTATCACTTTTTGACTCGTTGTCAATCTTATTTTTGACTAGAGCTTCTGCTTCAGCTTCTGCTTCTGCCTCACCGCCATTACCACCATTGCTGCCTGCAAACCATGGTTTTAAACTCATAGATGTTTTCACCCCTTTCTTTTATCTACATTATCTATATTCATCTAGACATTACATGTAGAGGGCAAATACTCTGATACAAATGTGGATTTTTCAATATATTTAATAAGAGCAGATCCGCTCTGGACCTACTCTTTTGATTATTAATCGAATATTCGAAGCAACTTTTATATATTAATAAACCATATTTACATCATAATAATATTTAAATTCTAATAAATTATTGGACGGATCGATTAAAAAAAAAGTTAAATGTTCTTCCTGTCTTCCTTCAAACCTTACCATCGGTTCTGTAAAAAAAGGGAGATTATGTCTAATGGCATACTCTAGAGTATCATTATATTCCTGTTTTTCTAAAAAGGTAATGCCAAAGTGACGAGGATACATTTTCGGTTCATTATCTATTTCATCGGGGCCCAAATGACAAACAACCTGGTCACCAAAAAAATTAAAGGTAACTCGATCATCATATCTTCTGGCCAGCTGACATCCTAATTTTTCGTAAAACTCTACTGTATCATCCAAATCCTTGCACGGAATAGCGAGATGAAACACTTTATTTGTATTTCTCATGGGATACCTCCATTTATTTTTCTTTCGATTGATGTTTGTCCCAGCGATAAAATGTTTGTACACTGGGTATTTGCTTTAACCTAATCTATTCCGATTAGTCACGAAAGGTTTAAATAGGGTAAGCCTATATTTTAAAATTTTCATCTGCAAACCTATTTGAATGAATTCTGCTTTCGAACTAATCGTCGGCAGTTTGGAGGTCAGATGTTTAACCGTTTGCAATTGCTTGTATCTCCACCGATCCCATCACCTACGGCAATCTGACCGCAAAGGTTTAGCAGCGGTGCTAACCTGATATTCAAATTTAAAATATTTCCCCTAAAAAAAGAGGAGCCATTCTAAAAAAGAATAGCCCCTCTTTTTCTATTTTTATTGGATCTGAATCTGCTGTTCTGCTTCCATGTTATTTGATTTCACTCTAATTGTGATTGTATCAGCTTTTAAAGCGGTCAGTTCATTGGTAGCGGTATTAAATATAGCCGCATACTGGCCAGACTTTTTGGCCTGTTCCAATTCAGTCCCTGTGCCCACAAAGACATTTTCACTGCCTTCCCAAATAACGGACGCAGGATAACTTAAAGGAAAATCTAAATTACCTGACTGATGACCAACCGCATTAATCGTTAAAGTCTCACCAGCAGCAAGAACAGTTTTTGCATCTAATGTTATCGATTCTAATAGCGGACGGACCTCTGCTTGAATCCAATCTGTACCATTGATACGGCCGTTTGCTGCTCCATTTTCCGGACCATTCGCCTCTTCAGGTACAGGTGTCGGATCCACTCCGAATAGGGTCCATGCATAAAATCCGCCAGCATCAGCCGCACCATAAGGGGCTTTTCCAGCTGCCCCAGTCACCATATATGGAACGCCTTCTACCCGTTCTACGTGAACTGTATGAGCATGGCCGCTGATGTAAATCGTGCCTTTTCCGCCTGATTTCTTCCTAAATTCGGTTAGCCATCTCTCCAATAGCTCGGCCTCTTTGCGATCAGATAACTGACTATTTTTCGTAGGCAGCGGATCACGTGTTGGATGATGTCCTAGTACTACGACATTTTTAATGGAAGGATCTGAAGCGGCTTCTTCCAAAGACATTTTTAATTCAATTAATTGCTGAAAATCACTTGTCCGGAAGCTGCCTGTCGCCGAATCTAAAAGTATAAACCTTGTTCCCTTATGATCAAAGCTATATCGATTTTCACCAAATACCTCTAAGAAATTATCCAATGAACCTGAGCCTGCAATTTCATGGTTCCCAGGAGTATAGTAGATTGGAAAAGCGTATCCTACCTCTTCCTCAAGCACCTGTTTGGCAAAAACAAAATCTTCTTTCCAGCCAGTGTCAACCAAATCGCCATTAATAACTAGAAAATCAGGGTTTTCAGCAACTATTTGGCGAAGTGATTCGCGCGCCATCTCCACCTGCGGGCTATTTGGAGAGCTTGCGACAAATTGACTGTCAGAAAGAACAGCAAATTTCCAGCGTTCACCTTCAATGATCTGATTCTGAAGAACTAGCGGATCTTCACTGCTTTCTTGTTGTTCAGGCATGTCAATGGTAGGCGGAACTTTAATGGTCAATTGGTCAAACACTAATTGTCCTGTGTATTGCTCATTTCGATTTGTTTCTACTGGATAGATTCGATATAACTGAACTGGATAACGAATCCCTTCTGGAAGAGAAGTTTCAACGTATCTCCATCCAGTCCAATTTACTTCGTTCGCTAAAGTTAATGTGTAATTAGTATTGGAGGCATCGGTTATAACGGTTCGGAGCCATGCCCCCTTTCCATCCCCTTTGACCCAAAGACCCATCTTTTGCACATCCCCAGGAAGATCCAGTCTTGGTGAGGCTTGCAGGTAAGCTGCTCGTGTTGCCGTAGTGGTTGAAAAATCATAGTTTAACTGGATTCCATTCCCTTCTCTGCCTTCAGCTACTTCCATTGAAGCCCCGACATTTGCCGGATATTTGGTAAACGTCCAGCCTGATTTGTCCTCAAAATCTGCAATTTCAACGGTAGCGAGCCCAATCGTAACAGGCAGATGGAATTCCTTATTTAAAACCTTAATCGAAATAAGGGTTGAACCTCCATCCTGTTTAGGAGTGACTGTAAAACTTCCATCGTCATTTGCTTCAACAGCAACTACTGATTGGTTGTAGCTTAGATCTGTATCTCGTGCTTCGATCGGTGCAGAATAGCCATTTTGATCATAGCCAACTACAGAAAAGCTGCCATTTCTGCCCATTTCAAGGCCTAGATAGGATTCGGATGCCTCAATTCGATCCAATTCTCCAAGAACTGTGACCTCCAAAGTTCCTTTCGAAGCTTGGATTTGAGCTTCTGCTACTGCTGAACCAGATTTTTTCGCCCGAAATACCCCGTCTGCCTCAAATTTGCCCACATCAGCTGGGAGGGCTTGCCATCTGATATCCTCTACTTCAACTGGGAAATAATTTTCATCGTAGCCTAAGCCTACAAAGGTTCTGCTTAAACCAGGGAACACTCGATGGCTGCCTGCCTCGTTTGACGCAGTTTCGACAGCAAAGCCTTTAAGCATACCGCTGCCAGGTTCTACAAAAATACCAATACCATTTGGTACAGAACGCTCTGATCCATCAGAAGGGTTATTAACGACTTCCGCATTCTCGTAACCCGGCATTCTCGCAACCATTGTCGAGGAACCCCCGCCATCAATATTTAGTGCTTGGTACGCACCATATTCCTTCATTAATTCTGCCATTTCCTTAATCGTCATACCGCGACTGTCGGTTTGTCTTCCGTCTACTAATACTAGAATCATTGTTTGACCATCTTCTGAAAAACCGACAGCTGTTCTTGGAGCTGTTGTACTGTCATCCAAGTTTGCCGGAACTTCTCCGTTATCTACTAGTTTAATGTTACCGCCTATCGCAAATTTCATGAGGG
Organism: Bacillus oleivorans; assembly: GCF_900207585.1. Taxonomy (GTDB): domain Bacteria; phylum Bacillota; class Bacilli; order Bacillales; family JC228; genus Bacillus_BF; species Bacillus_BF oleivorans. The sequence goes on from NZ_OAOP01000008.1 coordinate 119,668, forward strand.
TATCACTATTTACTCTTGGTGCATATTCAACGGTAACTTCATCCCCTATAGATAGTTGCTTTAATACATTTGCCCCCTGATCACGCCCGACAAGCACGTATGTATTTTCTGGAATCTCGCCGCTGCCAACTTGATCAGATACAGTTGCTACTTTATTATTTTGAATCGTTACTTCATAGACTGGATTTCCGCTTGCCGGTCTTTGCGCTTGGCCCCATACAGTCGTATAAAGTCCAATTCCATTAGCAGGAATACTAGATTGATTGAGAGCAGCAAGAGGAACATCACCTGTAGGCAATTTTACAGTTCCTTCTAGAAAAACGTTCGCAATTTGACCTAAACCTTGGTTATCGACACCCGCTGTCAACGTGTGTGAGCCTTGTGGACCTTTTAATAAGGTACCTTCCTGAATCATCGTTCCTGACGGAGCTTTTGTATTATTAATATCAAAAAAGTCTCCATTGACACCTGCTACAGCTCCAGAAAGGCGAGCCATTTCTGAAAGAGGTCTTGCTGATGTTATCACTCCCGGAAATAATAGGTCTGCAGTCACTTGGCCGTTCGCCAATTGAACGGTCAGTACTTCACCATTTAGCCAGCCCCGGGCATCAAACCTTTCAAAAGTGGTTAACTCAATTCCAGGACCAATAGTTTTTGTATATTCATCTGAAATGAGTGTTGGCCCAGCTGGTCCAACGGTTACAGTAGGTTCTGTTCGATCTGAGGATGACGAGCGTACATCAGATATTGGATTTCCAGCTGTTTCTGCATGCACACTTGTGAAAAAGGCTGTCATGGTCATGACAAAAACTAATAAAATCATCAGCCACCTTTGTCGTTTCATTACATGTTCCTCCTCTAATTAATAAAAATAATAGATTAAAGAACCTATATCCTCCCTTCCTCTAGGTCAATTATTTTAAATCCTAGCAAAGGAATGTAAATCTTAGTTAAATTTCCCTTTAATTTTCCTATTGCTATTATCTTAAAGAATCTAGACTTTGATTTTAATAGGAAAAATAGAGGATTATATTCGGCTTCAATTATGGATAAAATCTAGTTTTTACATAAAAAAAGAACAATATCAGGATAAAATTCCCATATCGTCCTTCGTTTTCTTGATATTCTTCTTGTGTTTTAGGTCTTTAGAAGCTTTTTTTATTTTTACCTGTTTACCCTATACGTTATAAAAATTGCGGTACCAATCAATAAACTTTCCAAGTCCTTTTTCTATGCTTGTCTTTGGTTTAAAGCCGACATCAATCATTAGATCATCAACATCCGCAAACGTGACTGGAACATCCCCAGCCTGCATAGGAAGAAATTCTTTTATTGCCTTTTTCCCAATCTTTTCCTCGATCACCGAAATAAACGTTAATAACTCAACAGGCTGATTATTTCCTAAATTATAGATTTTATAGGGAGCCTGGCTTAATAGATCAGATGATTGGATTGGATCAGGTTTTTTGTAAAGCAACCTAACGATTCCCTCCACAATATCATCAATATAAGTAAAATCACGCTTCATTTTTCCATAGTTAAAAATTTGGATAGGTTCCTCCCCAAATATAGCTTTTGTAAATTTAAAATACGACATGTCAGGTCTTCCCCATGGACCATAGACTGTAAAAAACCGTAAACCTGTTGTGGGAAGACGATATAAATGACTATAGGTGTGTGCCATTAATTCGTTTGCCCGTTTAGTGGCAGCGTATAAACTGACTGGATGATCAACCCGATCCTCTGTCGAAAATGGAGTCTTTTTATTGGCTCCATAAACAGAACTAGATGAAGCAAACAGAAGATGTTCAATCTCTTGTTTCCGGCAGCATTCCAGAATGTTCATAAACCCGACGACGTTTGAATCAATATACGCGTGAGGATTTTCAAGGCTATAACGCACACCTGCCTGAGCAGCTAAATGAACAACAATATCTATTGAATGTTGGGAAAATACCCTGGAAATTGCTGCCCTATCCTCAATGGAAACTCGTTCAAATGAAAAATTATGATGTCCCTTAAGTCTATCTAATCGTGCCTCTTTTAAACGAACATCATAGTAGTTATTAAAGTCGTCTATTCCAATAATTATATAACCCTCTAAAAGTAACCGTTGTGCCAAATGGTATCCAATAAATCCGGCACTGCCCGTTATCAAAATCGTTTTAGGACGGGACATTCATTATCCCCCTTTTTATTATTTCACTATATTAATGTATGAACAAGCATTCTAATGGGTTCCATTAGTTTTTAAACTACTGAAGCTATCCATTCTTTTCCTCTACTTTCTCTTCCATTTTTGCCTAAAAAAGCCCCATATTTCAATAACATTCGATAAAAATGTACAAGTTTCTCAGTAGATTTGCCGTGTCTGTTAATTTTTATATTCATATTTTAAAAGTAGGTTAAGTGATGTCCCCATATAGCCTTAAATCAACTAATAAAGGAGGGTGATTCCTATTAAAATAGCATTCATTTGTACTAGTATGTTCACTGTCCCTCCAATAAAAGGAGGAGCCATTCAAGTATTAATAGATGGAGTTGCACCTCATTTAAACAAAAATCATGATTTAACTATCTATTGTATTTCAGACCCTGAGCTTCCGGACCATGAATTCGTAAAAGGAGTTGAATATATTCGAGTTCCCCGTGAGAATTACGTATACAACGTGGCCATAAAGCTTGCTGAGATGACTGCAAATAAGTATCACTATGATGTTATTCATGTTTTTAACCGACCTCGCGATTTGCTGATCTATAAGTCTGCCATGCCAGAAAGCCGTTTTGTTATCAGTGTCCATAATGAAATGTTTAAAGAAAAGAAAATCTCGTCCGAAATGGGAAAATTGGTGATATCAGCAGTCGATAGAATTATGACAATCAGCGAGTATATCGGAACGACTATAAGTGAACGGTTTCCGTCTGCCAAACGAAAAATGAAGGCTGTCTATTCTGGTATCAATTTAAACCATTATAAGCCGATTTGGGATCCAAAAGCACGAGAAATTAGACAAGCTCTTCGCAAAAAATATGGTGTGGAGAACAAAAAGGTAGTCTTGTTTGTTGGACGCTTAAGTGCAGTAAAGGGTCCAGATGTTTTGATCAAAGCTATGCAGCAAGTTATAAAGAAACACCCTGAGGCTGTCTTAGTCATCGTTGGAAGCAAATGGTTTAGTGATGACCGAATCGATGAGTATGGCAAGAACCTCCGTGAACTTGCTATGACACTAGGGGACAAGGTTATCTTCACCGGTTTTATCCCTCCAGGCGACATTCCTAAGCATTTCTTGCTTGGCGATTTATTTGTCTGCAGCTCGCAATGGCAGGAACCCCTGGCAAGGGTTCATTATGAAGCAATGGGGGCTGGACTCCCCATTATCACAACCAATCGTGGCGGCAATGCAGAAATCATTAAGCACCTTAAAAATGGCATTGTTATCGATGACTATGAAAATCCGTCGGCATTTGCCGAAGCTATTTCCTTTCTATTAAGTAACGATGAAGCTGCTAACACGTTCGCAAGAGCTGGACGAGCATTGGTACAAGCCAATTTCGGATTTGAACATGTAGCCAATCGGTTAGAAAAACTGTATCTAGCATCAATGAGAAGAATCAAAGAATAGGAGGGATTCGATGGATACTGTATTTTCTGATGTAGTGAAGGACGTCATATCTCAATATCCATTAAAAGTAGAAACGATTTATTTACTATCATATAAAGGAAAGAAGGCCGTCTGGTCTATTGCTACAGACCAAGGCGAAGTCATCATGAAGAAGCTCCCAATGATCGAAAATGACATTAAATTTATGATTCATGCGATCGATTATTTACGCAATGGGGGCATTTATACTCCTGGTGTATTTAAAACCAATTCAGGAGAAGGCTATGTAGAACATGAAGGCGAGTATTTTGTTGTGTTTGAAGCGGTTTACGGCAGAAATCCAGATTATGAAATCGAAGAAGATATGCGGATGATCATGAGAGGAATGGCTGCATTCCACAAAGCCTCAAAGGGAATTGAATCCCCAACTGGAGAGTTTCCTTCCTTTTTATTATTAGAATCGAAAGAAGAAATGGAACGGAGATATCAAAAGCTAGTGAATTGGAAGGAAGAAAAGTCTAAGAAATCGGAAAAAAATGCGATTGATAAATTATTCTTAAAATATGTCGACACCTGTTTAGAACAGGCAGAAAAAGCGATTGCTATGCTAGCTAATCCGTATTTTGAGCAATGGGTAGAAGAAACAAAAATCAACAAAACACTTTGCCATCAAGATTATGCTTCTGGCAATCTAGTTATTGGAAATGACAATAACCTCTATGTTTTCGATATGGATTCATTAACAGTCGAACTGCCGGTAAGGGATATTAGAAAAATACTAAACAAAGTCATGAAAAAAGAAACGGCTTGGAACCTAGAAAAATTCAAAAATATGATGAAGTATTATCAAGAAGTCAACCCACTAACAAAAGAACAATATCAAATCCTAGCAGCCGACCTCCAATTTCCTCATCTATTTTATGGACAAGTATCTAAATATTACGAGGGCAGAGATGCAAAGTGGCCTTTACGAAAACATTTTGACCGCATTAAAGATATGACAGCGACTGAATTAAGTAAAGACGCAGTATTGCAAAGCTTTTTATCACAGTTAGATGAGGTGATTTCCCATGGAGCATAATATGGTACAAGATCTTGAATTAGGCAAACGGCTAATGTCCGAAAATTATCCTGATCTTGAAGTTCTCCAAATGGAGGTCTTTCAAGGCGGGGGAATCAAGACTGTTTGGAGAGTAGAAACCGCACAAGGAATCTATGGTTTAAAACGAATTAGAAAACCTCTGCCTGTTGTGGAATCAACAACTGCCGCTCAAGTCTACCTGGCGGGCAAAGGCGTCCTTGTTCCTGATATTATTCCAACGAAAGACGGTAACCGCTATTTTGTCCATGAAGGCTATGCTGTTGTTCTATATAGCTGGATTGATGGTACTGACTTAGAGATGGAAGAAAATAAACAAGACCTGCTCACAGGAATCAGAGGATTAGCCCAATTTCAAAAGGATTCTGTCGGATTTGTCGCACCAGAAGGCGTTAACTTTTACAATCGTATGGGAGCTTGGCCAAAGCACTATGAAGGAATGCTTGAGGAATTTAAACAATGGAAAGAGGAATCAAAAAATAAGGACACTGCTTTTTACAGGGTTTATTTGAAAATAGCAGATAATATTATCTATATGTCCGAAAAAGCACTTGAGCTGTTGAACAAGTCCTGTTATTCGAAATGGGTTGAAGAAATTGGAGAACACGGGTACCTTACCCATCAGGATTATGGAAAAGGAAATGCCCTTTTAACCGAAAACGGCGTTTATGTCTTAGACCTAGATAACTTAGCTTACGATATTCCAATTCGGGATTTACGCAAGCTGATTTTTAAACGAATGAAGGAAACCGAGAATTGGAATCTGGCAGAAATCGAAGAATATATCAGCTGTTTCACTTCCATCCTGCCTCTCACAGAAGAACAAATCAAACTTATTTATATAGACCTATTATTCCCAGATAAGTTTTATGGATATGTAAAGAAGCCATTTAGAATGGGAGAAGTTGGGGACGTTAACAAACTTCTAAAAACTTATAAGCTTGAGGCAAACAAAATGCCTGTTTTAAAACAGGTATTACAACTAGATTAATAGGAGTGATGAAATAATGAAATTAGAAGAAGAGTTTGTAGGCAGAAAAGAACAATATGTGGAGTTATTAAAAAGAGTTATCAGTGAATTAGAGTCTGATACGCTAAATGTAAGAGGCAAGAAAATTGAGCTTCCTGACGAGGATATGGAATACAAATTAGCCCATAAATCAGAATTCGGAGCCAATAAGCTGACCATCGGAATAGAATGGATTGACGAGAGTGAAATCGACCAGGAATTAGAAGATTTAGATTTAGAAATATAAGTCAGAAATAAAGCCTTAGAACCAATGTGGCTCTAAGGCTTTTTAGTATGATCCCGACTGGGCTCGAACCAGCGACCCCCACCCTGTCAAGGTGATGCTCTCCCAACTGAGCTACGGAATCATAATCATTATGAAGACAAGTGTTATTTTACCGTGAAACTCTTAGAATGTCAATGTTAATCACACATGTCTTCTAAAAATGATGACTTTTATACCTCACCTAAATACTCCTCAAAGGTAAGCTGATTTTCAAACATGTAGGTTGCCTGTTCAACCCCAACATAGCGAAGATGCCACGGTTCGTATTGATATCCTGTGATATGTTCTTTACCCTCCGGATAGCGGATGATAAAGCCAAAATGATGAGCATTTTGTGAGACCCACTTCCCGCCTGGTGTCTCCCCAAAATTTTGATACTCTTCATAGGTAAACTCGCTTGATGTGATGTCCATCGCCAAACCTGTTTGGTGTTCACTATTTCCTGGCTGGGCCGCCCGATATTCGGCTGCTTCTAATCCCATATGATTTACAAATTCCTCATATAATCTTTTTTGGGTTTCATAGGAGCGATATCCGGATGTAGCAATCAAGTTTATCCCTTGTTCCTTCCCATTGTGAAATAATTGTTCTAATGCAGCTGCGGCCTCTTTTCTTATGTGTTTTTCTTCGTCAGTTACACTTTCCGAAAATAAAACGTTCGGAACCACAAGGTCCATTGGCTGGAAGTCATGTGCGAGGGTGTAATCCTTATTGACAAGCACCAGAATACTGGAAGGATTTTTAGCCATTGTATCCAAACCCTTATTTCCCTCAACATTCCCCAGTAATGAGTTAGCCCTTGAAACAGTATATTGTAATGGTTTGCTGTAGCTGGAGATTTGATTTAATAAATAATACGCCCCTGCGGCTATACAAATTAATATTACTATCTTTTTTAAGTAGCGAAGCATACGAATCCTCTTTTCTTCCTTCTTATTATAGTAACGATCCTTTATTACAAAATCCCTACAAATAAGACGAAAAAACCAATAAAAATTTATTCAATCGAACAAATAGGTGACAACTCACATTTATCTTCCCTCTCCTAGTATTCCCAAAAAAATATAGTCCATAAATTAAGAATTTTTTGTATAATGGAATAGTACAAAAATAATGGGCTTTTAACCTTATTTTTGTACACAACAAAAAGTGAAATAAAGGAGGAACACTATGGGAGAATTTTGGAATTGGCTGACGGTCACTGCACCAGCCTGGCTCAATGAAACTCTGTGGAGTGCACCAATGATCTACTTCTGTTTAGGTGTAGGAATTCTTTTTTCTTTTTTAACTCGCTTTTTACAAGTCCGCTTAGTTAAGGACATGCTAAGGCAATTATTTCGAGGAAAGAGCTCTGACGCTGGGATCTCTTCCTTCCAGGCATTTGCAGTTGCACTGTCAGGACGTGTAGGTACAGGTAACATTGCCGGAACTGCTACTGCGATTGGATTCGGTGGACCTGGAGCTGTTTTCTGGATGTGGGCGATTGCCTTCCTTGGAGCTGCAACAGCATATGTCGAGTCAACCTTAGCCCAAATTTACAAGGTTAAACAAGAAGGTGAGTATCGAGGCGGACCTGCCTATTATATTGAAAAAGGAATCGGCTGGAAATGGTATGGGGTCCTTTTCGCGATTGCCACGGTGGTTGCCCTCAGTTTCCTTATGCCTGGGGTTCAAGCTAATGCGATATCATCAAGTATTAATACTGCCTTTGGCATAGAAAAATGGATGACAGGAATTGCTTTGGTCGTTCTTTTAGCTATTATTATTTTTGGAGGCGTTAAACGGATTGCCAATGTTGCACAAGTTGTTGTTCCATTTATGGCTATTGGCTATATTCTTGTATCACTCATTATTGTCCTTTTTAATATTGGAGAGGTCCCTGCTGTGTTCGGTTTAATTTTTAGCAGTGCCTTTGGGGCAGATGCAGCATTTGGCGGTATTTTAGGGGCTGCCATTTCTTGGGGAGTAAAGCGCGGTATTTATTCAAATGAAGCAGGTCAAGGTACTGGGCCTCACGCAGCTGGGGCTGCAGAGGTTTCGCATCCTGCCAAACAAGGACTTGTTCAGGCATTTTCTGTGTACGTGGACACATGGCTAGTTTGTTCCGCAACTGCATTTATGATTTTATTTACTGGTTCATATAATGTAGAAGCTCCGGATGGAACGATGATTGTGGAATATGTGGAAGGAATTGAAACAGGTGCAGAAAATACGCAAGTGGCTGTTGAACAAATAATACCTGGTTTTGGGGCAGGATTCGTAGCGGTTTCATTATTTTTCTTTGCCTTTACAACGATTATGGCCTATTACTACATGGCAGAAACAAATATTGCCTACCTAATTCGCAGTAAACTGAATAAGTCGGCCATGTTCGTCTTAAAGCTTGTAATGATGGGAGCCGTTTACTTTGGTTCTGTAAAGACAGCCAGCAATGCCTGGATATTCGGAGATATTGGTCTCGGAATCATGGTTTGGCTCAACTTAATCGCTATTTTGATTTTGGCTAAACCAGCCTTAACAGCCTTGAAAGATTATGAGGCTCAGAAGAAACAAGGGCTTGATCCTGTCTTCGATCCAGAAAAACTAGGCATCAAAAATGCCGATTATTGGGTTGAGAGAAACAAAAATCAGGAAGAAAAAGTTTCTTAAGAATGACAAAGCTGCTGTCCGTTATCGACAGCAGCTTTTTAAGTATGACTATCTTTGATTTTTATTAAATCCGTTTCCTAGTTTACTAACCAAAGTCAGGGCTTCTTCCCGGGTAAAGCCTTCTTCCATGTAGGCATCTAGCATTTTCTTTGCCATGCTTGCATTAATTTTATAGAATTCTTCGTCCTGTTCCATTTCTTTTATAAAAAACTTAATTTGATTATAAATTTGATACATTTCCACAGTATCCCCTCCCTTTTCACTCTATATTACTTCTCTATTTGGTAAAAGATACCTTCTGAAAAACCTCATGTTTTTATTAAAAACGAACAGTTACAGCACGCCGATCAGCATTCCGCCCAAAGCACCGGATAGCACCACTACCCAAGGCGGCAGCTTCCAATAGACCAGCATACTAAAAAGGACAGCTGCTAACGCAAAATCCATTGGTGCCTTAATCGAACTCGTCCAGATTGGATGGTAGAATGCCGAAATTAAGATACCCACAACGGCAGCATTCACACCTAAGAGAGCTCCTTTAATTTTTGGATTTGCCCGTAATGCATTCCAAAAAGGTAATGTTCCTAATACCAATAAAAATGCCGGTAAAAATATAGCAAGGGTTGCTAATAAACCGCCTGTCCAGCCGCCACTTACCGCACCAATATACGCTGCAAAGGTAAAGAGCGGGCCGGGAACTGCTTGTGTTGCCCCGTATCCTGCCAAAAATGCTTCTTCACTGAGCCAGCCAGTCGGAACAAATTCGCGTTCTAATAAAGGCAAAACCACATGACCACCGCCAAATACGAGCGAACCTGAACGGTAAAAGCTGTCAAACATCGCAATCCAATCGATAGCCGTTAATTCTCTTGCAATTGGAAGAACAATTAAGAGTCCGAAGAATAAAACTAAGCATATCGTGCCAAAACGCTTTGAGATCGGGAACGTGAGTGTTTCCCCTTTCTCTTCTTGATGCTGTTTATAAATGAGATAACCTATGAATCCAGCAATTAGAATAACAGCGACTTGAGTCCAAGCTGTCTGCCACAACAACGTAATAACCAATGCCATAAGTGCCAGCGTTTTCCTTTGGAGATCAGGTGTAAGTTTTTGCGCCATTCCTAAAATCGCATGAGCCACAACAGCGACAGCTACAATTTTTAATCCCTGAATCCAGCCCGCATTACTTACATCAAACCCTTGTATAAAGAGAGCAAATACAATTAAGGCAATAACAGAAGGAAGAGTAAATCCAATAAAGGCTAAAATGCCGCCAAGGATGCCCCCTCTTATTACTCCAACTCCAATTCCAACCTGACTGCTTGCTGGTCCAGGCAAGAACTGGCATAAAGCAACTAAATCAGCATAGGTCCTTTCATCCATCCATTTTCTCCTGCGAACATACTCTTCGTGAAAATATCCCAAGTGTGCCACTGGACCTCCAAATGAAGTTAAGCCAAGTCTAGCTGCAACAATTAGTATTTCAAATAAAGCTTTAAAATTTCTTGTCTGGCTCATTCTTCTCCCTCCCCGTTAGTCTTTTATTTCTTTAAATAGTTCATAGGCTTTCATTCTAGCTTCTTTAAGTACGGCACTTCCTTTTTCTGTCGTTACATAGTACTTTCTAATTTTCCCTTCTACTTTGCGATCTTCTCTTACAAGCAGCCCATCCTTTTCCATCGAATGGAGAATCGGATACAGGGTTCCCGAACTCATGTTGTATCCATGTTCTTTTAATTCCTCTAACATCCATAAACCAAAAATCGGATGCTCCTCTGCATGGTGTAAAATGTGAATTTGGATAAATCCTAAAAATAGTTTTCTTAAAATTTTATCCACCAAATAAATAGCCTCCTATTATCGGAATTCAATATCGAAATTCGATAACACAGTCATGGTACCAAATCAAAAAAATGATTTCAACCCGTTCTTGCTAGTTTTAACAATTCCTTAACATCCCATATTGGAATCGAGTGTAACCGGTAAAATTCCAAAAAGAAAAACGCCAAGCATTAAAATGTAGGCGTTTTTGTTCCTGCTATTTTTCCTTTTTAAAATCAAAATCTTTGATTATCCATTTAGCGGCATCAAGCAAATTAGGGAATGTCGCGTCCGCATCAGTGTGTTCGCCTTCTGCAACGAGGATTGAGGTACACCCTGCTCTTTTACCAGCAATGATATCAACATCACGATCGCCCACCATATAACTTTTGGATAAATCGATCCCGTGCTTATCTGCTAGATTAAGCAGCATTCCGGGTTCAGGCTTCCGACACTGACAGCCTTCATGGGGTTTATGCGGACAATAAGCGATGTCATCGATAGCCGCATCTGCTTTAGCCAGCTTTTCAATTAATCGTTCATGAACCTGATGCAAGGTAGCTTCCTTCATAAATCCAAGTCCGACACCGCCCTGATTCGTCACAACAAACACCTTTAAACCTGCTTGATTGAAAGCTAAAATTGCCTGCTCAACACCTGGCAGCAAGTACAACTGTGAAGGATGGTTTACAAACTTCACCCTTTTCGTTAATACCTCATTAATGACACCATCTCGATCTAAGAATACAGCTGGTTTCATAGTGGCTCCTTTTTTTCTGTTTGATTTAAATATATGTACGGTATACTGAGTAGGTTATGATATCCTAATCTTAACTTGTTATGTTATAAGAACATTGGGGGGATTGGACATGATGAAAGACTTCCATTGCTGTGCAACCTGTGTACACTTTCAGGCAATAAAAGCCTCAGGTAAAATGGTTTACAAATGCAAAAGATTAGGCTTTGAGACAAAGACTCATTATAAGTTTAATTGCTGGACGCCTAAGGAGAAAATAAAAAAACTGATGGAAAAAGGACGAATAATAGAAGAGTGATTGTATACATGATTAGATATTGAGAAAATCCCCAATCACTCTTAATAGTCCCCTTACCAGATAGAACAAAAGCCGGAATGGCCATATAATCAATTCAGGAATCCAAAATAGAACGTCTACAATCAAATCCCAAATCGTGTAGTTCTTACCTTGCTTTTTGCGGATCTCTTTTCTTGTTTTCCTCAACTTTCCCCCCCATTTCTCTGCCTCTTACTTTTAATTATAAACGGAAAACATACTTCTATCGTTTCATTATTTTAATTTTCATATACTGCGATTTCACTTATATAGGATAATCAATATTTTAGCTCTTTCCCTATTGGTTCTGCTATCAAAATATCCTGTGGTTTCGTCTAAAAATAATTTTTTCACGAGAAATGAACGCCATTCCTGTGAGTAATCACCTTGCCATTTTTTTACTATCCACTTTTCATTAATGTTATCCCCCTATTTTTCTTCAAAAAAATTAGGACCTTTACATAATTTATTTGAAGTCGGAACAACATATGTTTAAGGAGGTGATCAACATGGCAGGGCAACGTAGCAATAACTCCAATAATCTATTAGTACCTGGTGTACAGGCTGCACTTGATCAAATGAAATTAGAAATCGCTCAAGAATTTGGTGTACAGCTTGGTCCAGATACTACCTCACGTGCTAACGGTTCTGTGGGTGGTGAGATCACAAAAAGACTCGTTCAGATGGCTGAACAGCAGTTAGGCGGAACTCGTTAATTAGCTTTAATAGAAACAGTTTAAAAGAATGGCGCAGGGCTTTCGGTTCTGCCGAAAGCCCCATTACATATGATTAAGCAGAAAAAGCCAAGAAGTAATCTAACTTCTTGGCTTTTTCTTTAAGCTTCATGTGAATTTGAATGATTTTTCTTTTTATATATCAGCCAAATTACAATACATGGGATCGCAATTACAAGAAGCAATGGTGAATAGCCAATTAAAAAGACTAATACTCCTGAGAAAAAGCTTACAAGCAAATTGATAGAATTCATAAATGCTTGTTTAATTTTACTTCCTGTCTGAAGCTCTTCTCCTTTTGTAATCGCTGGAACATGAACCGATGCATCTTCAATTTCAAGGCTAACCTGGGCAAAATCTGTCCGATTTTCTAAATATTGCTTTCTTCCTTCAATTTGTTCAATTTCCTCTTGAACCCGAGCCAAGTCCTCCGAAATTTTCAGTAAATCATCAGTTGTTTCTGCCCGATTTAATAAATCCAAAAGCCGAGACTCGACTGCTTGTTTTGCCCGCATCCGTGATTCTAAATCGACATACTCTTCTGTAACATCCTCACCTTCAATCGACTTTTGGATCACCTTTTCACTAATTGCACCCATTTCATCGATAAAGGAATTCAACTGTTCACTTGGAATACGAACGCTCATGGTTCCATACATTTTTTCATCCTGTTCATAGGTTGAAGATTGAACAACATACCCTTTCAGCGTGCTCGTTTTATCTTCAACCAGGGAAATTGCTTCTTCAACATCGGCCACAGCCAAGTTCATCCAGGCATTATACATGACCATCCGTTCTGATGTTTCACTAGCTGCAGCATCTCCGTCTGCGTTGTTTTGATTATCAACACTCTGGTCCTCTCCTTGAGCAGTCATTTCACGGTCAAACTCCGCAGCACTTTCCTCTGTACCTTCTGCATTTCCAGCGCTATCTGCTGATTCACTTCCATTAGAACTGCACCCAAACAGAAAAACGACCAACAAAATAATAAAACCTGCTAATTTTTTCACAAATTGCACCCCTTTTGTATTTTATCTCTATAAAAAGTAGACGGATTTTTACAACGATTGGTTACTGAAAATACATTGACTCTTCTTTATAGGAACTTGCTGCCTCTTATCGGTACAAAGTCCCTGGTTATGGCAACAGAGCAGTCTGTTTTCGGAACTTGGCACCTGTTTTTCGGAACTCAGTAACCCTTTTTCCGAACTCAGCAACCCTTTTTCCGAACTCAGAACCCCTTTTTCCGAACTCAGCAACCCTTTTTCCGAACTCAGAACCCCTTTTTCCGAACTCAGCAACCCTTTTTCCGAACTCAGAACCCCTTTTTCCGAACTCAGCAACCCTTTTTCCGAACTCAGAACCCCTTTTTCCGAACTCAGCAACCCTTTTTCCGAACTCAGCAACCCTTTTTCCGAACTCAGAACCCCTTTTTCCGAACTCAACACCCCTTTTTCCGAACTCAGACACGCTTAACCGGACAAGAAGATTCGTACTTGTTAGCCTGGTAAAATTTCCTTATAGTTAAATTATACTTTCAGATAGGAGTGAATGGAATGTTCCGAACTGTTCGAGGGATATAGTTTTCGGGGCGCATAAACTCGCAGGATCATAGAAGAAGTCCATGAATTTACCAGCAGGCTTAGCCTATACATCCTGCTAGAAAAAACGCGTAGCGCCCGCCAAGGGAGCAGTCTGTCTTTTTTCCCCTGGTCAGTACCGAAAACAATCTCAAAGAACATCTGGAAAATCCATTGTTACTAAAACCATGGGCTTTTCCCATGGTTTTTTATTCTCTCTGAAAGGTGATCAATTCATGAAATCCATTCATTTTTATTTAGAAACTCTAAAGGTAAGGAATATATTGATCCTTTCCCTAGCCACTTTTTTATACTCTTTAACTTTTTATACAACCATATTTACTCTCTTTTTAGTCGAACGCGGATTAAATTATGTAGAAATCTTTTTATTGGAAAGTATTCTATCCGCTTCAATCGTTCTATTTGAAGTCCCATCTGGAGTGTTAGCTGATCGGTTCGGCCGGAAAAAGGTGATTATTGCTTCAATATGTTTGTTTACCTTAAGCACCTTTATTATTGCCTTCAGTCATAGCTTTCTTTGGTTTGTTGTGGAATCCGTGCTTTACGGAATCGGAATAGCAGCTATGTCGGGTGCGGATTCAGCGATGATTTATGAAAGCTTACAAAAGAAGCAAAAAAAAGCATTGGCTGATTATTCCTTCTCAAGCCTTAGTACTGCTGCGACAATGGCAATGGTTATCAGCCTTCCATTAGGGGGATGGATGGCAGAGTATTCATTAGATCTGCCTGTTTATATCACTTGTATGTCTTTAACTGCTGCAACAGCGGTATCATTCTTTTTAAAAGAGACGTACATAAACGAAACGAAAAAGTCTGAAACCAAACGGATCATTCATTCGTTGGGGACCATCATCAAAAAGAGTCCGTTTCTTTTTTTATTCCAAGCAATCCAATCGATGGCTTCTGGTTTTGTTTTTAGCCTGGTCTATCTAAATCAGCCGCTATTTCTCTCCTATGACATTGAAATGCAAGCGTTTGGCTGGATAATGCTTGTGATCCACTTGCTGAGTTCGGGAGTAGTACTGATGGCACCCATGGTACGAAGAAAATACGGTTTAACGTTTATTTTTAGTTTTACATTCTTTGCTCCGGGCATCTCTTTATTTCTATTATCCTTTCAGCCATCTATGATCATGGGGATTACCCTGTTAACACTTGCTATTACGATTCATGGCGTAAATGATCCTATTTATCGGACATTTTTGAATGAACTCGTTTCCGATCAAAACAGGGCCACATCTCTTTCTATAATCAATCTGACAGGAAGTATTGTCGGTATGTGCATTAAACCTCTTATTGGTTTTTTCACTGAAATCGATCTTTATCCAGCATTTACATTAATGGGAAGTATTATGATGACACTAGCAATCTTGATCCCCTTTATGCTGAAAAAAATCAAAAGCCTCCAAATCTAAAAAGGTCGTCTCTTTCCCTGAGACGACCTCTACCTTATTGAACGTTTATCTCTGTATATAAGACTGCACTGCATACATCCTGATTCTCTCTAATAATTTCATTCATCGGTAAATCCCGCTCGATCACTTGTTTGAACGATTCAAAAACAACATCATTCTTCATAAGCAGACTTCCAGAAACAGCTATTTTCAGTTTCTGTTTGGGATCGGGTGCGGCAGATAAGGATCGTTTCACTAATAAAGCTAATTCCACCCCAGCTCTTCGCAAAATCGATAAGGCTGCCTCTGAATTTCTATTGGCTTCTTCACTAATAAGTTTAGAAAGTCCAGCAATCTCCTGTCTCGCAGAGCTGTAGACAAAGTTTTTGATATCTGAAATGGATTGGCCATTAATTCTTTGCAGCAAAGCATTTGTTAATCCATCATTATTTTGACTCATTTCAAGCTGGTGTAAAGCATATTGAATCGCTTTAATACTCACCCAATAACCGCTGCCCTCATCGCCTAACAAATAACCCCAGCCGCCTGTACGCCATTCCATTCCATTGCACCGGCCAAGTGCAATAGAGCCTGTCCCGGCAATAACCAAAATTCCATCTTGTCCTTGAAGCAGAGCAGTATGGGCAAGCCGCGCATCATCAATCACACGTACTTGCTGATACCATCTCACTTGAATCTCCCGCTCTGCCCGCTTGCAAATCTCTTTAGAAATCGCACCCGCTGCTCCAATTAAGATTTTTTCCGGCTGAACATTCTCCATATAATTTACACATGCTTCGATCGCACGGGAAACTTGCTCAACACTTTCTTCAAATTGGATTAAGAAATTAACCCGGCCGGTTTCAGCCGTAAATAGAGCTTTAGCAGAATCCAAATCATAACAGGTTGCCATTGTCTTAGTTCCGCCGCCGTCTATCCCAATCACATATGTCATAAGCCACCACTTTTTCGAATTTAGTTTTTCCTTGATTTAATATTTTCCCGTAAAAATCCTACTGCTTCTCTTGTTTCATCTAAGTATGTGACTGTTTTTTCATAGGCTTGGGAGGCGACACACATAAAGAGAATATCAATGACGTGTAATTGGGCAATTCTCGAAGAAGTTGCCCCGCTTCGAAAAGTTGGTTCCATGGTTGCCGATGTATACAAGCGAATATCTGCTTGTTCCGAGACAATCGACGCACCATATTTAGTTAAACTAATCGTATTAACACCCTTTTGATTGGCAAGTTCTAATATTTTCGCAACTTCAAAGGTTTGCCCTGAAAAAGAGATCCCTACAATAACATCATCCTGATGGGCATTGGCTATTAATGTGGCAACCAAATGCATATCGGTGAAGGCGGTTGCAAATCTATTAATCCGCAAGAATTTTTGTTGGGCATCCTGAGCAATGATATGGGAAGCGCCCAATCCAAAAAAGTGTATCGTTCTTGCATTTTTTAAGATCTCAACAGCTTTAGTGAGCTCGTCAATGCTTAATAATTCAGCAGTTTCCCCTATTGTTTGAATGCTGTTATTGGTCATTTTTTCAATTATAGAGATCGGGGATTCGTTCGGTTCAATATCCCGAACCCCTGCTGATTTCTTTTTCTGCAAATCTCCTGCAATCCGAAGCTTTAAATCTTGCAATCCTTTAAGGTCTAATGATTTGCAGAGCCGAATAACAGCAGCGCTGCTGGTTGCACTTCTTTTTCCCAATTCACTGGCAGTTAATGATAGGGCTTCATGTGGATGTTCTAAAATATATGAAGCAATTTTTTTCTCGGAAGGAGGCAGCTGAGATAACATTTCATTCAGCATCACAAGTCCTCCGGTCATATTAGACATATACATTCTCTCTCTTTCTATAACCTATTCAGTTTAATATTATTTTCTTGCCCGGATTCAAAGTAATGAAGGAAAAGTAATGGTTCAACTTTTTATTTAATGGCTCCAGCTGTTAAACCTTCCATAAATTGTTTAGAGGCAATAAAGAACAAGATGAGCATCGGCAAAGAAGATAGTGTTAAGCCTGCAAACAAGGCGCCCCAGTCAGCCGAATGCTCGCCAAACAAAGAAAGCATTCCAACAGGAATCGTCTTTTTCGCTTCTTCAGTGATAAAAATAAGCGGAAAGAAAAAATCGTTCCAAGATTGGATAAAAGTAATAATCATCACAGTTCCCAATGCAGGACGCATTAACGGGAATACAACATTCCATAGTATTCTCAAGTCACTGGCACCATCGATTCTGGCTGCCTCCTCTAATTCTTTAGGCATTGTCTTAAAAAATCCCGTTAAAATTAAAATAGAAAGCGGGATCCCTGTAGCGGTATACATTAATATCAGTGACCATAGCGAATTGGTTAAATGCAAGTCATTCATTAATATAAAGAGAGGTACAATCCCAAGCTTTATCGGAATCATCATCCCCATTAAAAACAGCAGAAACAAGAAATTATTCCACTTAAATCGGTAGCGTGCGATATAAAAGGAAGCCAAAGAAGCTGTAATAAGGACCAGGACCACTGCCCCAAAGCTAACAATGACACTATTGAAAAAATAGGTCATAAACGGGATTTGGTCAAGTAATGTCCGGTATGTTTCAAGACTTAACGATTCAGGCCATGATAGAGGATTCTCAAAAATTTCTGCATTTGTTTTAAAAGAAGACATCACCATTAATAGAATAGGATATAAACTTATGGAGGCGATCAAGAAGGCAACTAAATAATAGATTGGCTTCGTCCAAATTGCATTTTTCAAACTGGAGCACCTCCTACATATCTACTTCTTTTTTCTGCACAAATTTTAAGTATATTACCGTAAACACAACGATAAATAAAAATAAAACGGTTGCCAAAGCAGAACCTAACCCAATCGCTGTAGAACCGCCGGTAGAACTGCTAAAGGCTAATCTGTAAAAATACACAGCTAATGTATCCGTTGAATAATAGGGTTCTCCCATTGACCCTTGCATGGCGTATACCAGCTCAAATGCTTCAAAGGATTGGATAAAGGTTAGAACAGTCATGATCATAATAGAAGGCATCATAAGCGGAACCGTGATAAATCTCAGCATTTTAAAGCCTTGGGCACCATCCAGCTTAGCAGCCTCCACTAATTCATTCGGGATGGATTGGAAACCAGCCAGAAAAATTAAAACGCCAAATCCTAATCCAAACCAGCAGTTTACTAAAATAATAGCAGTTAAAGCTGTATCAGGATCTCCTAGCCACGCCTTCTGCAGGGACTCAAGCCCAAACTTGCCTAATAATACGTTCAATGCTCCAAAGTTTGGATTCAAAATAAGTTTCCATAAGAAACCGACTACGATAACGGATAATAATCTCGGCAGAAAATAAGCCATCTTCAGAAATTCCGCACCGCAGATCTTTCTGTAGATAATAAAAGCTAACAAAAAAGCTAATCCATTTTGAACAATCATTTGCAGGACAAAATAAAGAATATTATGCTGAAATGCATTCCAAAACATTCCGCTAAATGGTTCTAGTGTAAACAAATCAATGAAATTTTTAAACCCGACGAATGCCCCTCGAGCTATCCCATTCCATTCAAAAAAACTGTATGTGAGAGCAGCAAGTAAGGGATATACAATAAAAAGTCCATAGATAATGAGGGCTGGAAGGGGGAAAAGGTGGATGCTCCACCTTTTCCTTTTCCCTGGATTTATAGATTTAACTTTTGGTGTGCCTGTTTCTACTTGCATAAAGACCTCCGCCTAAAGTCTATTGAAAGGGCTCAAACCATGAAGCCGCACTCTCTTGAACTGTTTCTGCTACCTCTTCAGGAGACATCTCTCCTAAATACATACCTTGGAGCTGAGTTTCTAATGTAACTTTAGTTGAAGGATTTCCTCCAGCAAAATGTACAAGTATTAAGTAAGGTATTGGCGAATTTTCAACCGCCTGGCTTAAACTATTCACAAGTTCATCAGTTGATTCTATACCTGGGATCGCACTAATCATTTTAAATTCTTCTGTAAAAAGGGTTCCAAATTCTTCAGTTGTCAAAAATTCAAGGAAAATTTTCGCTTCCTCAATATGATCTGAGTTTGCATTAATCGCAAAAGATCCATCAACCCATGTTGTAACAGTTGGTTCATTACCGATTGCGGATGGCATTGGGAAGAAGCCAAAATCAAGATCCGGATTCATACTTCGCAAAACTTCAATTTCCCAGCTTCCCATCGGGAACATGGCTGCCTTTTCCGTAAAGAAAAGGGTGCGAATATCTTCCATCCCTAGTCCCTCGTAATTATCAGGGAAGTATTTCTTTAATTCATCCATGGCTTTAATCGAAGCGACAAATTCATCACTTGTAAAATCCTTTTCTCCCGCTGTTAGGCTTTGTATAAATGCATCATCATAAAATGCTGGGCCAATCATTCCGTGAGCAGCAGATAGCAGCCAGCCCTCTTTTGTACCTAAAGCTATTGGTGTAATGCCTTCACTTAAAAGCGTTTCATTTAATTCAATAAATTCATCCCAAGTACTAGGTTCTTTCAAACCCAACTCTTCGAATATTTTTTTATTGTAGAACATTTGAGTCGTACTAATATTTAAAGGAACCCCGTATTGTTTCCCATCTGAACCTCGTGAAGCTTGTAAAGCAGCATCAGGATACACGTCTAATCCTTCTAAATCATCTAACGGCACTAAATAGCCTGCATCAGCTAATTCAATTCCTGGTGCATACGGTCTTAAATGAAAGATATCCGGTCCTTCCCCGCCTTGAAGGGCAGTATTTAAAATCGTATTGTATTCGGTATTCTTAGATGGACTATACACAATTTCAATATTCGGATACTGTTCATTAAACTTATCAATTACTTTCTGATACAAAGCTGTATCCTCTGTACGCCAGCTCCCCATTGTAAGGGTTACCTTTTCACTATCATTCTCTCCATCTGTATTTTCAGAGGAGCATGCAGATAAAAGTAAACCTAAAAGGATCAGAAATAACCCCAAACCCCAAATTTTCCCCATCCTGTTCAATGTCACCCGACCTCCTAAATAGTTTTTTATAATTTTCTCCTTTTGATATGCAAGGAGTAATTATCTCTGCAAATTCTATGATTTGAAATCAACATTTGTAGCCAAGTTAACCGAAAAAAATTAAATGTATTTCAAATAGATCAATCTGAGATAAAACTTTTATAAGCATTACAATGACAAAGGATATTAAGCAGGCAAATGAATGACCTTTTTTTAGGTGAAAAAATGTAATTCTATGAAACTGGGTTTTATTTATAAAATTATTTTTTTACTATTTTTCTTACATTTTTTAAAATTATATTTCATCATCTCAAAGCTTATTCATTGCAAGAAATCATGCCATCAACTTTCAGCTTGTACGATATTGTTTCGGCAAGAAAAAAGAAAATCCTTTAAAAAATTTAAATCGTTTTTTTCATCACATGGAACCTTCTTGTGATATGAAATTCTGTTTTCAAGTAAAGCTGGCCAGCTGCACTTTTCTCACCAGTCCATAAGAACCACGCTCCATGGAGACCTTCTGCTCTCATGTACTTTAAGCACTCATTCAACAATATTTTCCCTAATCCTTTTCCTTGCTGATCTGGGTCGACACCAAAGGGTCCAAATCGGTCTGGGACTCCCTCGTAGCCCCCGTATATACAGAAACCGACCACTTTTTCCTGGTCCCGTGCCACTAATATTCTCTCCAAAGGCAGCCCCTGCAGCACGCCTTCACGAATCGCCCGGCCCCAGTCCGGGTTGAATTTTTCGTTGGCAAATGTAATGACTTCATATAAATCTTTATCCTCAGCAAGGGAGAATGAGTATCCTTCTTTGATTCTTTGATTCTTCAGTTCTCGTACGGCTTCAGGTATGTGAAACCCTACAATGTTCCGGTCCATCGCAACTGGCGAATAAAGCTTTTGGAAGCCGAGTTTTTGTAAAAACTCATAAGCCTCAGGATAGGTATCTTCATCTATGCCGGGAAGGATATAGTTAGGGGCGTAGGAAGAAAAAAATACTGAGTTTCTTCCCTCCTCCTTTAAAAATTCTAATGCTTCATTCATAAGATGTCTGCCAACACCAGACTGTCTGCTGCTTTTGTCTACAAAGAAAAAGGGAATCCAGCCATTTTCAGGTTCTAAATCAGTGCCATACATGGGAAGCAAACGGCGAACCGCATATACACACCCTACTAGCTTTTCATTTTCAAAAGCGAGGCACAGTCCTTTTGGGTCAAAGTTTGCATCTAGCAATACTAAGTTTCGAAATCTTTTCGGAGTAATAGGGTCTTTTATTAAACATTCATTCCATAAGCTTACGATTTGTTTTTCATCACCGGACTGATAGAAACGGTATGTAATCATTCGTCCATCTCCTATGCATGATTTTTTGCAATCTGAATGGCTTGCCGGACAAAACCTTTTGCCTCTTCGATCGCCTCTTTCGCCTTTTCGAATGACGTCCCTGATTTAATCATAACAATAGCAGGTTTAACCTGATTATTTGACTTTGCTAATATTTGGCCAGCTTCTTCTATTGAAACACCAGTTATAGTACTAACTATTTGTTTGGCACGCTGCTCTAATTTTTTATTACTCACATGAAGATCTACCATTAGATTTTCATAAACTTTACCTACTTTAATCATGCTCGAGGTTGAGATCATATTTAA
The DNA here is from genome assembly GCF_900207585.1 of Bacillus oleivorans. Classification (GTDB taxonomy): domain Bacteria; phylum Bacillota; class Bacilli; order Bacillales; family JC228; genus Bacillus_BF; species Bacillus_BF oleivorans. The sequence continues at coordinate 141,613 of NZ_OAOP01000008.1, forward strand.
AATCATCTTATGGGCAGATGCGGCTTTCATTCTAGTTGAGCCAGTAATAACTTCTGGACCAGTTTCTACTTCAATTTTAATATCAGCATATTGGCTAATTAATGAAGATTTATTACTCGTTAAACTTATCGCCTTAGCTCCCAGCTTCTTTGCATATTTTAATGCTCCAGTGACATAAGGGGTTCTTCCGCTTGCAGCGATACCGATTACGACATCCAGCTCAGTTAGATTCCTCTCTTCCAGATCAATAGCACCTTGATCTTCCCGATCCTCTGCCCCTTCCTTTGCCTTTTCCATCGCAACACTGCCGCCAGCCATAACAGCCTGAACTAACCATGAAGGAGTACTGTATGTAGGCGGGCACTCAACTGCATCCAAAATTCCGATGCGACCGCTTGTTCCTGCACCAACGTAGAAAAGCTTCCCGCCATTTTTTAAGGACTCATAAACTGCATCAACTGCTTCAGCAATCTTAGGTAACGCTTCCTTAACAGCCAGTGCCACCTTCTGATCCTCTTCATTGATCACTGTCAGCATTTCGATCGTCGACATGTTATCAATATTCATTGTTCGTTTGTTTCGCATTTCGGTTGTTAAATTAAAAATATTATCCATTTCTTTACCTTCCTATTTATATATAAGATAAGGATCTCTTTGCTTTTGAAATAGTTCAGACTGCTCTTCACAGTTCTCCAGGAAATCACTCGTTTTACCGCTTACAAGCAATTTCTTTAATGATTTCGTCCCGCTCAAAAGATCAAACATATACCTTCCATTCTGATGCTGTACAATCTGAAACTCTTGATTGTACATCTCGGCTATTGTCTCTAACAGATACAATCCCGCTTTAAGAGAATGAAGATTATGTCTATCAACAATGTGAAGCTGTACCCCTCCGCATATTTGATCTTTATACTTTTGATAAACAGGAATAAACGAGGTTGGGCGCGCCAAAACACCAGGTATTTTTCTCCCGTTAAATGCCTTTGCTAATCGATATCCATCAATGAATGGGGCTCCAACGTATTCAAATGGTTTCGTTGTTCCACGGCCTTCGGAAAGGTTAGTTCCTTCTACTAAACAAGTACCAGGATATAAAATACTCATATCTATTCCAGTTGAATTTGGAGAAGGAGGGACCCAAAAAAACTTAGTTTCATCAAAATACATGCTCCTTTTCCAGCCTTCCATATGAACAACCGTTAATTCACAGTTCAATCCAAACTCATGCTTGAATAATAGGGCCATCTCTCCGACGGTCATTCCGTGCCGGTTAGGAATGGGATACAGCCCGACAAAGGAACGGACATCCTCCTCTACTAAATTCCCTTCAACACTAGAACCAGAAATGGGATTAGGACGGTCCAAAACCACAAAGTGCTTTCCATATTCAGCACATGCCTCCATCATATAGGCCATCGTATATATAAAGGTATAATAACGCGCCCCAATATCCTGCAAATCAAATACAATCACATCAACCGGCTCGAGCATTTCTTTGGTAGGTTTTTTCGTTGTCCCATATAAACTATAAACAGAAAGACCTGTATAAGGGTCAGTAGATGATTCAACTTTTTCTCCTTCTTTTGCGTCTCCCCTAATCCCATGCTCCGGACCGTAAAGAGCCACTAATTCAATATCGGGGTGTTCATAAAATAGATCAATAGTCGGAACCAGCCTTCCATTTACTCCAGTCATATTCGTAACAAGGCCGATCCTTTTACCAGTAAATAGTTTATACTGTTTTTCTATGAAACTATCTAAACCTAGCCTCATTCCATCACCTCCACAAGATTTAATATATTATACTGGGAAGCCTGGTATTTCTTTCCCTCTTCGGATATTAAATCCTTCTGGATATTTTAATGTTTGTGCATAGGTTGTTCGATTTAAGCACCCTCTTGTAATACCAAGTGCCTGATAATAGTCATAATATCGAAATGATTTAGAATTCATTACGAACCAATATTTTGAAATGGCCTCTAGGTAAGTATCGAATTCTTCTGTCACATCGATATAAATATCAGGATCATAATTTGGATCCTCCCAGTTTTCACTATGTAGAAACGCTCTCATGCCGTGAGGTTCTAACCCATCCATCTCAAAACCCGGTAATGCTGACTTTAACCATGCAGCTTCAATAATTTTTGGGCATGCGGCATGGTCAGGATGAATACTGTCGGTCCAATGAGTTATAACAAGATTTGGCTTTAATTGTCTAATTAGCTTGGCAACAGTTGCAATTGTTTCATCATTAATTTTTAATTCCGCATCTTTATAATCCAGTGTGATAGTTTCAGCGCCAATTATTTTTGCGGCTTCCTCAGATTCCTTTATCTTTTGCTTCCGATATTCTTCGACTGAAAGATGAGGCGGATTTCCTTTTTCACCTGCAGTTAAATGTAGAAACGTAACTTTATGTCCAGCTTTGGCATATTTGTGTGCAATTGCACCTGCTGCTAATTCCATATCCCCACAATGAGCACCAACAAGCATGATATGCTGTTTTGACATGGAAGCGTCCTCCTTTATATTTTTAGGTATTGATGGAAAAAAAGAGAGAACAGATCATTCTCTCTTTTTTCAAGATTAATTATTCCTTCACCCCGCCAAGCGTCAAACCTTTTACAAAATGACGCTGGAAGAGAATAAATACGATAATCATAGGAATCGCAGCAATCGCAGCTCCGCTCATAAGGAGCTTAAAACTGACTAGATTTGCGTCCTGTAATGATTTTAATCCGACTGGTAATGTATATAGATCAGCTTCGCTTAAAACGATAATCGGCCATAAGAAAGAGTTCCACACATTCATAAATGTAAAGATTCCAAGTGCAGCCATTCCTGGCTTGGCCAAAGGAACTACAATTTTCCAAAATGTCCTCCATTCACCTGCGCCATCAATCTTGGCCGCATCTAATAACTCATCCGGAATGGAATACATGAACTGTCGCATTAAAAAGACACCAAATACCATCGATAAGTCTGGAAGAATCAGGGCCCAGTGTGTATCCATCAGTCCAAGATCACGGACCTTGATAAACATCGGGACTAATGTAACTTGTCCAGGAATCATCATCGTCGAAATAATAATCCAGAAGATCAGATTCCTTCCAGGAAACCTTTTTTTTGCCAAAACATAACCGGCCATTGAATCAAAGAGTAAAATTCCAAGCGTAACAATGACAGCAATATAAATACTATTAAAAAACCACAATCCCATATTGTTTTTATTAAATAGTGTTTCAAAGCCTTCAAATGTGTTATCAATAATAGAAGACATGATATCCCTGTGGTATTGTGCTTGTTCCATATCCCCATTTGCTTCTGCATCCCGAGCCTTCTTCCAATGTTCAAAATACTCTGGAATCCCCATTGGATACATTTTTGGCGGATTCGAATCCACATAAGAAACTTGCCGTTCTAATTCTTCATCTTGATAACTGCTAAGCTGTAACGATGTACTGAATACCCAATATAGAGGCAAGAGGGAAACAATTGCAAATATTGTTAAGAGAAAGTAGGCAATCGTTTTATTAATCCTTTTTAATCCTGTAGATGACTTCATTTGTTTCCCTCCTATTCGTCATGCCGCAATACGCGGAACTGGATGATTGAGAAGAACAAAATAATTACAAAAAGCACAACCGATTGAGCAGAAGCTAACCCAAACTCGAAATCCCTAAATCCTGTTTTGTAGATTAAGTGTACTAGGGTTTCGGTCGCACTACCTGGTCCGCCGCCTGTCATCATTATTATTTGAGTGAATACTTGAAATGAACCAATCGTGCTTAATAACACTAAATAAAGTGTTGATGGTTTCAAAAGTGGCAGAGTGATACGTATCCATTTCTGAAATGCATTTGCCCCATCGATCGTAGCAGCTTCATAAAGTGATTCTGAAATCGATCCCATTGATGCCAAATAGAAGATAATACCGACACCAAAAGGTATTAATATTTGCATGAGAATGATTGCCCATAATGCACTATTAGACTGGCCAAGCCAGTTTATAGGCTCTCCGCCAAACCAGCCGATCACATAGTTAAAAAGACCAAACTCATAGTTATACATCCAGCGCCAAACCATCGCAATGATGACTCCTGAGGCAACGGTTGGCAGATAAAAGGCTGCTCGAAAGAAACTTTGCGCAACTCTCCCTAGAGAATGGATTAAGGTGGCAATAACGAGTGCACTGATTACGTTAAATGGAACCGTTACGAGAGTATACACAAATGTATTGCGGAGTGCTATTCCGAACGCTTTACTTTCAAAGACCTTGACGTAGTTATCAAGCCCTACAAATACACTGCCAAAAATTTTATATTCTTGGAATGAGAGTAAGAAAGCCCAAACTACTGGAATGGCAATAAATGTCGTAAATAGCACAAGCTTTGGCAATAAGAATAGATAAGCTGGATAATTTTTTTTCATATCCCGTAAGGTCTTTTTCGTTTTTCTTTTAAGTTCGAACCATCTACTATTCTTTGATTCTTTTATTGGAAGATTTTTTTGTACGGGTATCACAGTTGGGCCCCCAATCATCATGAAATTGGCAGACTAAAGCCGACAGCTCTAGTCCACCAATTCATTTCATACTAAACGATTATTCTAATAATTCTTGAACAAGAGCTTCCGCATCCTTCATGGCTTGTTCGGCTGTTTTCTCGCCATTGAAGACTAGCTGTAATTCAGTTTGGATTGCTTCGTCAATTTTCTTCCATTCTGGATGCCTAGGTAACATCACAACTTGTGTAGACATTTCTTGAGCCCGTGCCATTTCAGGATTGTCTGCATAAGGATCCATTTCTGCAGCACTGACCCGTGCAGGGAAGATCCCATATTCTTGCGCCATTCTGAATTGTTCGTCAGTTGTCGAAATAGACTTCATGAATTCAGCTACCATTGCTTTCTTACCTTCATCCTCTTGGTGGAACATTGTCCATCCGCCAACTCCTCCGATTGTTACAGGCTCACCTGTAGAACCAGTTGGATAGTTAGCTACCATAAAGTTAGTTGGAAAAGCAGTTTGCGCAGATGTAATCGCCCAAGTGGCCCATGGTTCCATCGCAACCGTACGCTGTTCTGCATTAGCCCATGCTTGGAAGGTTCCTCCTACGTCAGCTCCACCCATTGATACTGGTGCTGCTTCATTTACAAGTTTAAGATCAGCTAGAGCTTGCATTGCTTCGACAGCCTCTGGCTCATCAAATGTAAACTCAGAAAGGTCATCACTTAAAGGCTGACCGCCATTCATGTAGAAGAAAGGCCATGCTTCATAATAACCAGGCAGGATATACGTAGAGAATCCATAGACATCAATTGTTCCATCGCCATCACGGTCGAACGTTAATTTTTCAGCAGCATCAACAAACTCTTCCCATGTCCATTCGCCGTTTTCTGGCGGTGTAACTCCAGCCTCTTCAAATAAATCAAGGTTAAGCAGCATTGCATGGACCGTCATAGAGTTAGGAATGCCGTATAACTTTCCGTCAAATGTATAAGCATCTATAGCGTTTGGATAAAAATCAGCTAATTCCTCTTCAGTGAAGAAATCACCAATTGGTTCTATAACCCCTTGTTCAATATGATCAATACTTACAGCACTTCCGCTGATATCAACAGGTGCAATGTCAGGCCATGCTTGACCGGCAATCGAAACTCCTAATTTATCTGGGAGTTCAGCCCAAGGAACTTGTACAAGTTCAATCTCAACACCTTCATGTTCAGCTTCAAATTCTTCAATTTTTTCTTCAATCCAGAAAAATTTGTTTTCATCTGGATCATCTGCTTTAGCCCAGCGAGGACCATCCCAAATTGTAATTGTACCTGTCCAGTCCTCAAGCTTTTCATCATTCCCTTCACTATCTTCGCCCTCATTACTGCATGCGGCTAAAAAACCCAGCCCCAAAACAAGGACAAGCATTAAACTCATCGTTTTAAGCTTCATTTTCATACATTTTTCCCCCTTAAAGTAAGTATTTCGTTGAAAAATAGAGTTTCATAAATAAATAGACTTATAAAAAAGCTCTCTCCCCCCTTCAAGCTTTTTCTACCAAGCAATTTTCCCCATCACAACTGGTCGCTTTGCTCCAGTTGCAGCAGGCAGATTATTTGGTTTTTTGTAATAGCATTGGTACCCTAATAATGCAAAAACGATTGCTTCTTTAGCATCTGAAGGTATACCTTGTACCTCAGTTCCATGTATTTCAACTTCCATTGGAAGATGAAAGCTAATTCGTGACAGGAGTGTACGGTTGAATCGTCCTCCCCCGCTAATTAAAACCTCTTTTATATTTCCAGATTTAATGTAGGACTGAATGTCTTGGGCAATGGTGACAGCAGTTAATTCTGTTATAGTGGCAATCCTATCAACATGGCTGATCCCTTTCACGTGAGCCTGCTCCCATAACTTCTTGGCATACTCAGTTCCAAATAATTCTCTGCCTGTACTTTTTGGCGGAGCGAGCTTAAAATAAGCATGCTGCAGGAGCTCTTCTAACCACTTTTGGTTAATCGTTCCTTTAGCAGCCAAAGAACCATCTTTGTCATAATCTAGCGCCCCATTTGTCGCCCAATTGGTAAAGGCATCAATAATCATGTTTCCCGGGCCTGTATCAAAGGCAACTACATCTTCTGGCGCCGGATTTTGCGGAAGTACAGTGATATTTGAAATTCCGCCAATATTAACGAGAACACGGCCAAACTTCTTCTCTTTAAAAAGAAGATAATCTGCATATGGGACTAATGGTGCACCCTGCCCTCCAGCAGCCATATCCCGTGTTCTAAAGTCTCCAACCGTCATTATCCCTGTTCTCTCGGCAATCACTCCAATATCTCCAATTTGTAAGGTAGATGTAATCGATTCGCCTGCGATTGAAACTGCTGAAGGCTGGTGATAGACTGTTTGCCCGTGTGAGCTAATCAGTAAAACTTCCTCCCGTTTGATCCCGGATTGTTCAATCACTTTTAGGGCAGCACAAGAAAATAGTTCACCCAAAAGAAAATTCATATTAGATAAGTCTTCTAACCTAGAAATCTCAGGATCACATAGCTGTAAGAGTTTATCCTTCATTTCCTTCGTATAAGGTAAAGTTGAAAACTGAACGGGTGTTATATTGATGCTGTCATCTTGGCTGGTAATTTTGATAAGTGCAGCATCGATCCCGTCTAACGAAGTCCCCGACATTAGTCCGACTACATAATGGCTTGAGGCGGTTGGCATCTTTAATCCCCCCTTTCTCCATTACCCATTATGAATAATAGGGTAATGTTACTGGCAGCTTCCCTTTCACATTTGTTTGGCCAAAAATCGCGGCGGCAGCTGTTTTTAGTGCCGGATAGGTAAATTCATAGGTGCAGATATAGGCAGGAATCGTTGGAAAATAAGCCAAATCATACGGGCTTCTTGTAGCTATTACAACGACTCGATTTCCTTCTTTTTCTAATGCCTTTACTAAACTGACCTGCTGATCATCCGCTTGCACTGTTAATGTTCCAACCACTACCGTGTCGAAATCCTTCGCAGTTAAAACGGCGTTTTGAATTTCCTCGTCTGTTGGCGGATTCGAAAGTCTTATTACCTGAGCAGCAGGCTGAATATCCCGAATTGCATCACCTAATGCCAGATTCAAATATTTTTTATCTTCAACCTGCAATCTTGTGTTATTTTCAGGGAAAACAACTAAAACCCGATGTTCTTCATTTAGCGGCAGCGGTAAAATGTTTCCTTCATTTTTAACGACTGTTACGCCTTGCCGAAAGACTTCTAGAGCTTCTAATTCGTGGTGCAGACTTCCTACTTCAGGTGAAACTTCAATCTTATCCAGATTTATCGGATCCCAGCTTAAGTATTTTTCCTTTAATTTCATCACCCGACCGTAAGCTTCATCAACAGTTGCCTCTGTGATTTCTCCTGATTTAATTGCTTCCAAAATTTCTTTTAATGTTTCAAAATGACGGGTATGAAGATGAGAGACCATAATGAGGTCGACACCTGCTTTAATAGCCTCTACTCCTCCGCGTGCCGTTCCGATTGTTTCGGAAATAGCATTCATTTCCATACAATCGGTCGTAACGACTCCATTAAATCCGAGCTTTTCTCGTAAAAGTCCCTTAATCACTTTTTTCGATAAGGTAGCTGGTACATTTTCGGCTGATTCAATCGCAGGAAAATAAACATGAGCACTCATGACAGTGTCGGCGCCGTGATTGATACAGTCAGCAAATGGCTTTAATTCTACTTTTTCTAACCGCTCCATCGAATGCGAAATCACAGGAAGATCTAAATGAGAATCAACGTTTGTATCCCCATGGCCAGGGAAATGCTTTAATGTCGTAATAACACCTGCATCCTGCATCCCTTTCATCGCTTGCTGACCAAATAATGATACCTTCTCTGGAGACTCACCAAATGAACGAACCCCGATTACCGGGTTGTCCGGATTATTATTTACATCCAAAACAGGCGCCAAATTCCAGTTAATTCCCAACGCTTTTAATTCTCTTCCTGTTAGAGCCCCGATTGCATAGGCATTCTCGGGATGATCCGTCGCGCCTAACAGCATCGCGCCGGGAAATATCGTTGTTCCTTCACCCAGACGCCGAACAACCCCATTTTCTTGATCGATACAAATTAGAAGCGGATGACTATGACCTGCATTTTTAGCTTCACGCTGCAGTTCAGTCGTCAGTTTCAATACCTCTTCAGGTGTACCGATGTTTCTCCCAAAGAGTATTACTCCTCCGACATGATGCTCCCGGATTAACTTTTTAATCTCAGGTGATGCTGTTTTCCCTTTAAATCCAAATACCATCAGCTGTCCGACTTTTTTTTGTATATCAGTAAGTCCCATTATCATGTCCCCTTTTACGTTCAAAAAAATTAAATACTCGTTCGAATAATATTATGCAGACGCGGACGCAATCTTAATATTGGGTCCTTCCGGCCATAATGAACTCGGTTAGTCAATAAAATAACGTGCAGCTTAATCTCTGGGTCAAACCATATACTTGTTCCTGTAAAACCAGTGTGACCATATGAACGATTTGAGAAGAAATCGCCACAAGAAGAATAGGTCGGACTTTTTAAGATCCAGCCAAGCCCCCTAAATTCACTGTCAAAGGGTGTGAAATTTTTTCTTGATAATTCAACCGCTTCTTCTGAAATAATTCGCTTCCCCTGAAAAACGCCGTTACTTTCAATCATAGCGGCAAAATTAGCTAAATCATTAACTGTCGAAAATAAACCTGCATGACCGCTGATGCCACCCATGCTTTCTGTATTATCATCATGAACAATTCCCTTTTTATAATCTTTTAGTTTCTCACTATACTCTGTTGCTGCATACCGATTTTCATTAAAGGCTGGATTAAATCCAGTTTCCGTCATTTGCAGGGGTTCAAAAATTTGCTTTTTGACATATTGTTCAAATCTGTCCCCTGTTATTTTTTCAATGACCTGATATAAAGTAATAATTCCCAGATCACTATAAATGACTCGTTCCCCGATTGGCGCAACGAGCTCTTGCTTATTAATCCGGTCAACAATTTGTTCTGTCGTTAAGGATTCAAGAAAATATTCTTTATGTGCCGGCAAACCTGACGTGTGGGTGAGCAAATGTCGGATTGTAATCGAGTCTTTACCATTTTTTCCGAAATCATGGAGAAAATAAGCAACACGATCATCTAGTCTTATTTGCCCAGTTTCTAATAGCTTTAAAGTAACAGGTAAAGATGCCACTACTTTTGTTAACGAAGCCAGGTCAAAAACAGTATCGATTTCCAAAGGCTGTTTTTCTGGAAAAACTACCCGATGACCAATTGCTTCTTGTAAGATCACCTGATCTTGATAGGAAACATGAATAACCGCACCGGGGATCGCTTCAAGTTCAATTTCTTTTTGTAAAAAGGCGAGCACTTTATCTTTCAATTCAATTCCCCCCTGGTTTTCGTACCAAATAAGTATTTCTATAGACTTTTTGTATATTGGGCATATGATTTCCAAGGCTTAAATCCTAGTTTTCCATAAAATTCGACTAATCCGGTCCAATCAATAACAATATGTTTAATATCACGTTGCCTTAAAAAGTGGATGGCAGCCTGAACAATCGCAAGTCCATATCCATTTTTCCGTTGATTACGATCTATGCCTAGCGGTCCGATCCCACCTAATTCTTCTTCAAACAAAGGTGACCAGTATACGTTTTGTGCAATAAAAGGGGATTTGGCATCGTTGATTCGGCAGAAGCCGATTATTTTTCCGTTTTTCTTCGCTACAACGAATTCACGGCCAATTCCGCCTTTATTAAAATAATGAATCGCTTCGTATTCCCACCTTCCGGGAAAGCAGCGATGAAGAAAATCTAGTAAATCTGTCTTTTCATCGCTGCATAACAAGGAAAACGCAACATCTTCAAAGTTTGGTACTGGAACACTTTCATGATCGGAATAGTGGCATATTACATCGAATTCATTGCCCATGTATGTATAGCCCCGGTCCTCAAACCAGCTTTTTAGGACTTTATACTCATTGGGAATCCCAGGGAAGTAATGCCAAGGATCTCTGCCAAGGTGAAGCGTTTTGATTCCATTATTCTTTAATAGCTCTTCTGCTTTTTTTAGTAATTTGGAGCCAATTCCTTGGTTCCGGTAAGCAGAATCGACCAATAATACTTGGATCCAGCCAACTTCAGGATTCATAGGAATATCTAAATCCTCTTGCCATTTTTTCGCTATGACAAAACCTATTACCTTTTCATCCTCATTAAGGGCAATCCAGGAGCCACCAAAGGTTACATTGTGATCAAGAAAGCTATTTTGTCTCAATAATTCTTTTCTTAAGGGGAATTGATTGCCTATTTCCTGATTCCATAACCGAAGAACATCATCTAGATGTTCTTTATTCCAAGAAATAAACTCCATTTTTCCATCCCCCTCCCCATTTTTCTCCATCAATACTAGGAAAATAGCATGACGTTATTTTTAGAAAATTCTTTATATACTATATTAATCCATAGGTTCTATATTTTAAAGTTTTTTCAGTTAATTTAAAATTTTATTTCAAACCTTCATTTTATCCCCGACTAGTATTACTGCTTATTATTATTCGATCTCCACATAGTCAGCTAAAAAATCCACTAAATGAACCGCCGTGATTTTTTCTGACAAACCAGCCCGTTCAATTCCTAATTTCATTTGTAAGAGACAGCCGGGATTTGAAGTAACAATTACAGCTGCATTCGTCCGCTTAACCTTTTTCATTTTGTCGTCCAATATCTTCATCGACATTTTATTTTCAATCAGATTATAAATCCCGGCAGAACCACAACAAGAATCCGCGCCATCAAGCTCTATATATTCCACATTACCAATAGACTGAATCAGATCCCTCGGCTGCTGAATAACCTTTGTTACATTTCTTAGATGGCATGAATCCTGATAAGTCACCGTTATCTGGTTATAAGCTTTTAGCTTTAACTGATTAAACTCTAGTTTTGTAAGCAAACTCGAAATATCTATGATTTTCGCTTGAAAAACTAAGGCTCTCTCTTTCCAGTCAGGATCTTTTTCTAGAACAAATGGATAATCATATAAAAAGGCACCGCATCCTCCAGCATTGTTAACTATGTAATCTGCTTTTAGACTTTCAAACGCTTCGATATTTTGTTTTGCCAGCCGGGCCGCATTATTTTTTTCTCCGCTATGGGCATGAAGCGCTCCACAGCAGGCTTGCTGTTCTGGAATCCAAACCTCGCATCCTGCTTTTTGCAAAAGCGAAATGGTAGAATTGTTCGTACCAGTGAACATAGTATCCATTAAACACCCAGTAAAAAAAGCTACTGTGGCTTTTTTGTCGCAAATTGCAGGAAAAAAGCTTGCTCTTTTCATTATTTCCTTTTGATTTGGAACTTTAGGCAATACCTTCTCCATTTGTCGCATCGTATCAGGAAATAACTTTAAAAATCCTATTTTTCTTGTGACCGTCTGCAGACCTGATGTTTGATAGAAACGCAGTAAGCCAGTTGCTTTACTCATTTTTGTCTTATCATTAAATAAGTGCCCAAAAGCTACATTCCTGACAGTTTTTTCAAGCACCCCTTTTGGCTTTGCCTCATTAATGACTTCTCTTGCATTCTCCAAAATATGACCATACTGGACTCCCGCAGGACATGCCGGCTCACAGGCACGGCAGCCTAGACAAACATTAAGTGAATTTTCTACATCGTCATCCCATTGAATCATTCCATCCCGAACAGCCTTTATTAACGCAATCCGACCTCGGGGCGAATGCGTTTCATCATGTCCCGTTTGAATATATGTAGGACAAGCTGGCAGACAAAAACCGCAACGCATACAATCTAGCAGGCTTTCCTCATCAATCTTTTCCTTAAATCCCTGATGGATCCTTTGCCCTAGTGCTGTCGCTGCCACCTGATACCACCACCCGTTTTTTCGCACTTTTTGCAAATACTTTACCAGGATTGAAAATATGAGTTGGATCGAGCGCATCCTTGATTTTCTTCATCACTTCAATACCTTCTTTTCCAAGCTTCCATTCTAAATAGGGTGCTTTCATTTCTCCTACTCCATGCTCGCCAGTGATAGTTCCCCCTAATTCAATAGCAGCTTGAAATATTTCCGCAAATGCTTGTTCAACTCTTTCGATTTCTTCCATATTTCTTACATCTGTTAGGCAGGTAGGGTGCAGATTGCCATCTCCCGCATGACCAAAGGTGCAAATCGTTACATTATATTTCGTTGCTATCCGCCGGATCGCTCTAACCATTTCAGCAATTTTAGAACGGGGAACAGTGGCATCTTCCAAAATCGTAGTAGGCGTTTTCCGTGCGAGAGCTGAGAGTGCAGCGCGCCGTGCTGTTTTTAGTTCTTCTGCCTCTTTCTCATCCTTTGCAACGCTCACATTTCTGGCATAATTCTCTCTGCAAATTTGTTCAATTTGTTCCATTTCACGTTTAACAGATTCTTCTTTACCGTCCTGCTCAATAAGCAAAACCGCTTCCACATCTGTCGGCAAACCGATTTTTGCGAATTCTTCTATAACTTCAAGAGTTGCCTGATCCATAAATTCCAATGTCGCCGGAATAATCTTATTTGCAATAATACTGGAGACTGTTTCCGCTGCCTGTTCTAAAGAATCATAGAAAGCTAGCATTGTTTCTTTATAGACAGGTCTAGGGATTAGTGACAGAATCGCTTCTGTTATGATGCCCAGTGTTCCTTCTGAACCGACAAAAAGACTAGTTAAATCATATCCCGCTACATCTTTTGCGAGTTTGCCCCCTGTTCGGATAATATCACCATTTGCGAGCACCACCTCTAACCCGCATACATAATCCCGTGTAACACCATATTTAAGTCCTCTTAATCCGCCAGAATTCTCATTGATATTTCCGCCAATCGTTGAAATTTTCATAGAACTTGGGTCTGGCGGATAAAAAAGATCAAATTGCTCAACATATTCAATTAAATCCTTTGTGATAACTCCTGGCTGCACCGTGACCGTTAAGTTTTCTTCGTCTAATTCCAGGATACTATTCATATGCTTAAACAAAAGGACAATCCCGCCTGATGAAGGAACAGTCCCTGCTGCTAAATTCGTTCCAGATCCTCTTGGGACAATCGGAATCTTCTTAGATTGGCAAAGACGAACAATTTCGGATACTTCTTTTGTATTCCTCGGGGATAACACTGCATCCGGCATTGCCTGAAATTGTGCAGTCGCATCATAGGAATAGGCGAGTCTATGCACTGAAGATGTTTGCACATTCTCTTTCCCTACAATTTCTTCAAACAGAGTAATCAACTGATCCGTTAGTATAGTCCCCACCCCTTTAATGTAAGTGCTTACATTACAGTATAAGGCTGTACAAGCTAGTAAATCTATGTGCATGTATACAAATTAACGGCTTATATCCTGCTATTTTTTGTATCTTTATACAAAAATAGATAAGAAATGTACAGCATCACTAAATGATGGGTATTTTTTAAATTTAAAGCAGTAAGATCTTCAATTTTTTTCAATCGGTAATGAAGTGTATTAATATGAATGTGCAAATCCTTTGCGGCTTCTTTATGGGATAAGTTACATTCGAACCAAATGCGTAAGGTTTTTAATAATATTTCATCACTGCAAATTGGCTGAATCGTTCTTTGAATAAATTCTTGTTTCGTCTCATCTGATATTGCATATTGGATGATATCAAACTGAAGATCTTGTTCATAAACAATTTCTCTCGCCTCCGCAGCTGCCGCACCCGCACGTTCTGCTTGTTGAAAGGAAACCTTAATTTCCACAGGGTTAACAACCTGACCAACCCCAGCCAATAACTTTCCCTTAGTGAATCGTTTTAGAATCTTTCTTAAAGATTCTACCTCTTGTTTTTTGATACTTTGTGTACGCAATGGGATAAAAACCAGCAGTTTTTCCTGGCCCCAGCGGATAATTAAAGCATCTTCCAACACACCCCAAAGCTTAATAATCTCCTTAAAATCAGAGTAAAGAATTTTGAATGGTTCTTGCATCGATTTAAATACAATGACTTGCTGAAAAGAATACATATCTATTTGGAAAAAGGCTGCCCGGTCGATTAGATCTTGATCCCAAATCTTGGTATGGAGCCAATCAAAAACAAACAGTTCTAATTCGCGTGCTAATCTTTCCTGTTCTTCCCGATACGCGTTATCTTGGATAAAAAGCTCAGTCACCTTTTGCAATAAATGAGCATAGGGTGCCACAACCTCAGGAATGCCTGTTATTCCAATGACCCCTTGTGGCTTTCCATGCATAAATAAAGGAATCACAATCCCGAACTTAACTCCCCGTAAAGATTTCACTTTTTCCTCGGTCATGTGGATCGCCTTTTTTTCTTGGATTGCTAAAAGCGCTCCTTCATGGAAATTCCCGATTCTGCTTGGATCTGTACTTGCCCGGATTATTCCCTCTATATCAGTTAAGATTACACTCTCATTTATTAATTTTTGTACTTCAATGACAATTTTTTGGGCTAGTCCTTCATTTAGCAGCATCTTTATCCCCCGTAAGTGTATCAATTCATTTATATTAGGCATTTTTTTGTATCTTTTTTCTTATTATAATATGGATTTGCAGTATTTGGGGCATATTGATTGATAAGATTATAGGGCTTTACCAGTAAAATACACTTGATATGCAAACGGATGTTCGTATATAGTATTTACAAAGAGGTGACGGAAATGCAAAACAAACTTTTAAAATGGATGATTGAAGGCAAAATAGTGGAAATTATCTATGAATCCAAACAGAAACAGCTTACCCAAAGGAAAATTAAAATACTTGAGATTCAGGATAATCAAGTTAAAGCATATTGTTATTTTCGTGATCAAATTCGCACCTTTCAGATTGATCAAGTCCTGTCTGCATTTCCTGTCTATATGGAACGGAAGCACAAACATTTCTCTTACAGCAAAAAATCAAAAACCAGTTGATTGTCGAAAATTGCCTTGGAAATAAAAATGATGAAAATAGGGGACGGTTCTTGTGAACACAAGAACCGTCCCTTTGTTTCACCTTTATTTTCCTGCAGATTGGGAAGGATATGGGAGTATTTGCTAATAATTTTGAGTTATCCCGTTGTCTTATGGGGCAGACATTGTGTGAGCCCAAATAATTCTTAATAAACACGAATAATCGGATTTGTCTGACAGTTTTGATTCACGTTACACTTTATTGCAGGGGGTTGAATAATGAAGAACATATTTTTTGCATTTAGTCTTACTTTTTTAATGCTGGTTATGACTGCATGTTCGATAACAACATCAAACACTGACGGAGATTTATCCACGCTTGAACGAGCAAAGCAAGAAGGCAAGATCGTTGTTGGCTTCGCAGGCGAAAAGCCTTATGCATATGAGGATGAAAATGGCAATTTGACTGGAGAAGCGGTCGAAGTGGCCCGCGCGGTTTTCAAAGAAATGGGAATTGAAGAAATGGAAGGAAAGTTAACGAAATTTAGTTCCCTAATAAGTGGTTTAAAAGCGGGACAATTTGATGTCATTACTGCGGGCATGTACATCACGCCGGAACGATGCGAGGAAGTTGCCTTTGGAGAACCGGAATACAGTATTGGTGAAGCTCTTGCTGTTCAAAAAGGAAATCCCTTTGATTTGCATAGCTATGAAGACATCGCCAACAATCCAGATGTCAAGGTAGGTGTCATGAACGGCGCCATCGAAATTGATTATTTAAAGGCGGTTGGTGTGAAGGAAAGCCAATTGGAAATTGTCCAGGATATTCCTTCTAATATTACCGCGCTTGAATCGGGCCGTGTGGACGTCATCACTATGACAGGCCCAACATTGGAAGCCGCTCTCGAAACGGCGAATGCACAAAATATTGACCGGGTTGAAGACTTTGAACAGCCAATCGTTAATGGAGAAAGCATCCGCGGTTATGGAGCGGCAGCCTTCAAAAAGGGCGACGATGAGCTCCTTAATGCCTATAACGAAGAACTTAAAAAGCTGAAAGACTCAGGAGAGCTCTTGAACATAATTAGTGATTTCGGCTTTACAGAAGCTGATTTGCCAGGCGATATGACAACAGAGCAGCTTTGTAAAAGATAGTTTTGTAGATGCAAAGACAGGCGCTCTCAGGGAGGGCGCCTGTCTTCTTCTATTATAGGAAGAAAACAAAATAATAGATTGTAAGGAGTGATGAACCATTAATATAAGCGCATATCTTGATATTTTACCGAAAATATTGCCAGGCTTAATCGTAACAATAGAAATTTTGATGGCATCGGCAATCCTGGCATTTTTCATCGCATTTGCCGCTGGACTGGGGCGTATTTCAAGATTTTCCATTGTCAGAAAAATAACTGTGATATATGTGGAACTATTCAGGGGCACGTCCTTGCTTGTTCAGCTATTTTGGATTTTTTTCGCCTTGCCGGCATTCGGCATTCAATTCTCTCCATTTTTGGCGGGAGTGGTTGCATTAGGGCTTAATTACGGAGCTTATGCATCTGAAATTGTCCGGGGTGCGATTTTGGCGATTCCCCATGGACAAACGGAGGCTTCTATTGCACTGAATATGAGCCGCTGGCAGCGGTTAAGACTGATCATTCTGCCGCAGGCACTCCGCATTATGCTTCCCGGTTTTGGAAACATTTCGATCGAGTTATTAAAAGGAACATCGCTCGTATCAATGATTACGCTCACAGATTTAACCTATAAAGGTTTGATTATTCAAAACACAAACATCAGTTATACCATGCCAGTATTTGTATTACTGCTAGTATTATATTTTGTCATCGCGCTCCCGCTTATTTTCATAGCAAGGAAGTTGGAAAAGAATGCATCAAGAGGAGTGGTTAAAACATGACTTGGGATTGGAATTTTGCTATACAAATTTTCCCCGAAATCGCAGGAGCCATCTGGCTCGTAATTGGCATTACGTTTGGTGCATACATCGTTTCTTTGGTTCTCGGTCTCGTTCTTACCTTTGCGAGAAGATCGAATTTCAAACCGCTATCCTTAATCACTTATTGCTTTATAGAGTTTGTCAGAAGCACGCCTCCTTTAGTTCAGCTGTTCTTTGTCTTTTTTGCGTTACCGTCCATCGGAATTTCTCTGGATAAATATACGGCGGGAATTTTGACGTTAGGAATTCATTACAGTACTTATCTTTCTGAAGTGTACCGCTCCGGAATAGACTCGATACCAAAAGGACAATGGGAAGCGGCCAAAGCACTGAACTTTACGAAGATGCAAACATGGTCAAGGGTGATTCTTCCACAGGCCATCCCGCCAGTTATTCCGATGATGGGCAACTATTTGCTCGTGCTCTTTAAAGAAACTCCCCTTTTAATGGCAATCGGTGTCGGCGAATTTTTGCAAAAAGCGCAATTAATAGGAGCCGAGTATTTTAAATATCTAGAACCGATTACAATTACTGGGATTTTATTTTTATTGTTAAGTTATCCATCAGCAGTTTTGATTAACAAACTTGAAAAGAGATCAAAGCTTGCGTTCAAGTCAAAAAGATTGGAAAGGGTGAAAACATTTGGCGATCGCGGAACGGGAATTCATGAAAAAACATCCTGAGAAAAATATAGGCAACCCATTAGTACGATATGATAATGTAACGAAAAAATTTGGTAATACCCAAGTTTTAAAAGGGTTGAATTTAGACATTAAACCTGGTGAAAAAGTAGCGCTGATCGGTCCAAGCGGATCAGGAAAAACCACCATTATCCGAATGCTGATGACTCTGGAAAAACCAACATCTGGAGTAATTAAGATAGGTGAAGAACTGCTTTGGCACAAAGTAGTGAACGGGAAGCTTGTTGAGGCCGATGAAAAACATTTGCGAAAAATGCGGTCAGACATTGGGATGGTCTTTCAGCACTTTAATCTCTTTCCCCATATGACTATTTTAAGAAACGTAACAGAGGCACCGATCCATGTACTTGGTCTTTCCAAAGAGGAAGCCCGTGAAAGAGCGGTTGACATGCTGACAAAAGTCGGGCTTGGTGAAAAACTCGATGCTTATCCGGAACAGCTCTCAGGCGGCCAAAAACAGCGGGTTGCGATTGCCCGGGCTGTTGTCATGCAGCCGAAGATTATGTTATTTGACGAAGTCACTTCAGCCCTTGACCCTGAACTAGTAGGCGAAGTTCTGCAGGTGATCAAGGAGCTCGCACAGGAAACGGACATGGCAATGGTCCTCGTCACTCATGAAATGGATTTTGCGCGTGACGTTGCAGACAGAGTTGTCTTCTTAAATAATGGGCAAATCGAAGAAGAAGGCAGTCCGGAAGAAATCTTTGGCAGCCCGAAAAGTGAAAGACTTCAGGCGTTTTTGAGCCGATTCTTAAAATCATAGTTTTGTAGACCAAAATGAAACACAAGAACCGTCCCCTTGTTTCACAAAAAGGTCAGGCGAGAGCCTGACCTTTTTTTAGGCTTCAACTGATGCTTTTTGACTGGAGCCTTTATCTTTATTAAATACTAATTGAACGGCAACTAGAACGATGAACATTCCTAAACCAATATAATCTGAATACTTTTCTGGATAAATTAATAATAGGCCGGTTAGAACACTTATGATTCTGACAATCCAATTTAATTTTTGATACCAGAATCCGATTAATCCTGCACCGATTGCGATCATCCCGGTAATGGCTGTAAATATAATCCATACAATTTGTAAAACGGTCGCATCAATCATCAATAATTGTGGCTGATAGATGAACATATATGGAATGATGAATGCTGCGATCGCCAGTTTAGAAGCATTGACACCTGTTTTAATAGGTTCCCCGCCGGATATTCCGCTCGCAGCAAAGGCAGCTAATGCTACAGGAGGTGTAATATCCGCAACTATACCAAAATAGAAAACAAACATATGGGCTGCCAGTACAGGGATCGCCACTTCAAGCTGACTATTCAGTGCCAGAATAGCTGGTAAAGCAATGGTTGACGTGATGATATAATTAGCTGTGGTTGGAGCACCCATACCTAAGATAATGGATGCAATCATTGTAAAGAATAACGTTAGGAATAAGATTACATTTGGATTATCTGCCATAGAAGCCGCTAAGCTTACTAGACTATTCCCCAATTTAAGACCTAATCCCGTTTTCGTTACTACACCTACGATTATACCGGCACAGGCTGTTGCAGCAGCTACCCCTAATGCTGTACGGGCACCATCAACTAACGCTGCAATAAACTTAGGTGGGGTAATTCTCGTATCTTTTCTAAATAAACTAACTAAGATCGTTATCCCAATTCCATATAAAGCCGTCCGCTCAATACTAACACCTATAAATAGGAACCAAATAATGGCTAAAATTGGGGTTAATAAATACAGCTTTTTGAATATCTCTTTTTTATTCGGTATTTCTTCTTTTGGTAATCCCAATAAACCGGTACGTTTTGCTTCAAAGTGGGTCATAATCCAAATTCCCGAAAAATAAAGAAGCGCAGGTATTGTCGCGGCCTTAGCGATTTCCCAATATCCAACTCCAGCAAACTCAATCATAAGGAATGCCGCAGCACCCATAATCGGAGGCATAATTTGTCCCCCAGTGGAAGCAGCCGCTTCGACAGCTCCTGCGAATTCCTTACGATACCCCATTCGTTTCATTAATGGAATCGTATATGAACCCGTTGTCACAACATTTGCTACTGAGCTTCCAGATATTGTACCTTGAAGCGCACTTGAGAAAATCGCCACTTTAGCAGGTCCCCCAATGCGGCGTCCAGCTATCGTAATCGCTAAATCATTGAAATAGTTTCCGACTCCTGTTTGGACAAGGAACGATCCAAATAGTAAGAATAGGAATATATAAGTAGAGGATACCTGTAAAGGAGTACCTAAAATACCCTCAGTTGTAAAAAACATCGTTTTAATTAATTGGTTTAAATCTAATCCCCGATGAGCCAGCATCCCTGGCATCGATTGGCCAAATATCGCATAAATGAGGAAGATTGATGCGATAATCGTAATTGGTAAACCTACTGCACGTCTTGTTGCTTCCAATACGAGTAAGATCGCCAATCCGCCGACAATCATTTGCGCTGTGTCGATTTGACCAATTTGCTGGACAAGCGTTTTATAGAACAATGGCCAATAAGCACTGACAGCAATTGCAATTAATGCCAATACATAATCATACCAGGCAATCTTTCGTTTATTCCCTTTTCTTCTCGCCGGAAATAGCAGAAAGATAAGTGCTAACGCAAACCCTAAGTGAACGGTTCTTTGAATATAGGCAGTTAATTGCCCGAAATAACCTGTATACAGCTGAAACAGAGAAAACGCAATTAAACCAAAAAACACGACTTTCGCTGCGATTCCTGTCAGTCTGCGAGTATTGGATTCTGCATCATATTTCTGTAATAATTCTTCCTGTTGCTCTTTTGTAATTTCACTCATGTTTTCACTCATGTTTTCACTCATGGATTTTCACTCCTTTCAAATACTGCCATAGGGATAATTGATCGACTTTTACTGTATACCATGCGCCAGGTTCGAAATAATCATTGAACTCGACCATGTGTTCATCACTTTCTCCCCATACAAGCCGATGTTCCGAAACCGTTTTTCCATTTCGAATATTCATAGCCGGGAATACCGTATCTATCCCTTTTATATGATACTTCCCATCTTCATATACAAACGTTTCCCCTTCCCCTGCGTTAGAAGGCATCCCTATTCCAAAATGTTCGTAAACGATTTCATACTGATTAATTTCATGATTCTCTATAACCTTATATTTTTCTGCTACATCGGTTAAATGAATCGAATGCTTCCAAATAATCTGAAAGGTATCTCCCTGATTGATCGGGAGATAGGCTTGAATTTTCTCTGTGTTTTCTTTATAGAATACTAGGGCTGTCCGGAAAGGAACGACAAGGACAAAGAATAGGATAAAAGCTATGAGGGGGATAATGATGAGCAGTTTTTTTCTTATTATGTGTTTCATCATATTTTCCACCTGCATTATCTAACAGAAATGAATGGGTAATTATCCATAAAATACAATTACCCCTTTAAAAGAAGGATGACCGGCTATCAGCCTAATAATAGGACTACAGCCGGCCCATAAAATACTTACTAACGCAGACTACACTTTTCTACTCTAAAATTCCAGCCTCTTTGAAATATTTCTCAGCACCTGGATGCAGGTCAATTCCAACTCCGTTAAGTGCTGATTCTTTCTTAATAAACTCACCTTTAGCATGTGAGATTTTATCTGTATTTTCATAGATTGCTTTAGTAATATCATAGACGACATCTTCAGAAAGACTGTCAGTTACAACTAGCATGGCTAGAACTGCTACTGTTGTTACATCCTCTTCTAGTCCATACGTGCCAGCTGGAATAACATCTTTTGCATAGTACGGGAATTCTGCAACTAATTCTTCAATTTTATCTTCCGCAATAGGAACGATTTTCACATCTACTGTTGCTGACAGACCTTCGACAGCTCCAGTTGGTGTTCCGGCTGTAATAAAGGCAGCATCGATTGTACCGTCTTGAATTCCGCCAGTTGATTCGCCGAAATCAAGATTTTGCGCTTCGATATCGTCTTCTATTGACAAACCGTGTGCTTCCAGAATTTGTTCAGCATTGACATAAGTACCGGAACCAGGCGCACCTACTGAAACAGTTTTTCCTTTCAAATCCTCAACAGATTCGATTCCAGAATCTGCAGATGTTACGATTTGAATTGTCTCAGGGTATAGTGAGCCAATTGCTAGTACATTATCAATTGCTTTGCCTTCGAAAGAGTTGATCCCTTCAATGGCATTGGAAGCAACATCCGTTTGTGTAAATGCAAGCTCAGCATCGCCTGCAGCTAATGCAGCCATGTTGTCAGCAGATGCATTTGAAGAGTTTGCCGTTGTTTCAATCCCAGTTTCATCCGTAATAATTTTTGATAATTCTCCACCAAGCGGATAGTATGTTCCGCTGGTTCCACCAGTTAGCATGCTTAGGAATTGAGGTTTTTCAGCTCCATCTCCATCTCCGGATCCGCCGTTTCCTCCTGAAGACCCGCACGCTGCTAAAAATAAAGAAACAGTTAATAGCATCACGAATGATAGCAATACGTTCTTTCTTTTCACTTGGAATTCCCCCTTGTAAATGTTTTGTAAAGCTACGAATATTTTAACTATTAATCTCTATACCTGTCAAACTCATCTAGTAAAAAAGTCTCTTTATTGTTGCTTGCACAACATTTTTTAATTAATTCTGCCAGGACAAAAATCAATTTTAAATACTATATTACAATACTTGTTAACCAATCAATTCTTCTTCTTGAAGCTTTCTTTTTTCCTGTTCTGTAAGTGCCTCTTCCTCATCACGTAATTTATGGGCAAGGCGTGATGATGCATTCGCTGCAATACTGGCTACCATGTCATCTAAAAAGGTATGGACGCCATTTCCATTTTTAGTATCCAGCTCTTTAATAATTCCGATTTTATTTTTGTCCAGATGGCCAAAGGTAGTAACAGCTATACTTCCGTATCCGAGAGAAGCTCCGAGTGCAATTGTTTCATCCACACCAAATAAACCCTCATCCGCCGCTACTATCGATTGCAAAGGTTCTGATAGCATTCCTTTTTCGGCTAACTGATCTAACTCTACTCCAACAAGGATTGCATGCTGAATTTCTCTTTTCTTGAGAACCATTTCAACACTATCTACACATTCATTCATTGATAGTGCTGGGTAGTATGGAGCTTGCATTTCATATACAATTGTGGCAATGGCTTCAATGGTGACTCCGCGTTCTTCTAATTTCTGACGTGCTGCTTTTGTAATTTCCTGACTATGTACTCTCCCTTTTCCCATGACAGTTTCTCCCTTCCATTTTTAACATTTTCCCTGTAATCGCTGGCCAGAATAAAGTATTATAAAAACCGTAAGATATATTTTAAGTAGACTGTTTGAATTGGAGGACGAATCAATGGGGACAAACCAAGGAACAATAGAGGATTACAGTCTTTTTAGCCAAGAATTACAAGAAGAAATTCCTTTGCTGATTTATAAACCTTCTCACTTTTCAACACTTTATAAATATTCAGTTCTTATTGTACAGGATGGAAAAGACTATTTTCAAATGGGAAGGATCGGAAGAACAGCTGACCTCTTATATACTGAGGGAAAAATAGAAAACTTAATTATTGTTGGAATTCCGTATCGGAATGTTGAGGACCGCAGAACAAAATATCATCCCAACGGTGGAAAACAACAGAGCTATATTAGATTTTTAGCGCATGAATTAGTACCTTTTATAGACAATCATTTTCCAACTTACCAGGTTGGGTCTGGAAGAGCACTTGGCGGAGATTCTTTAGGCGCAACCGTGTCACTGATGGCAGCCCTTAAATATCCGAATATTTTTGGTAAGATGCTGTTACATTCCCCTTATGTTGATGAAAAAGTATTCAATGTTGTAGAAAATTTCGATCAGCCCCACTTAGTCAATCTTTACCATGTGATTGGAAAACAAGAAACTGAGGTAAAAATGACGAATGGGGAAATCATGGATTTCTTACAGACTAATCGTGAGCTTCATGATTTAATTGAAGCAAAGGCAATTCAAAATTTTTATGATGAATTTGATGGAAATCATACATGGAAGTATTGGCAGCCCGATTTAAAAAGAGCCTTACAAATAATGTTCGCAAAACATGAAACAGCAGGCTAAACATAAGAAGTATTGTCTATATCTTACTGTTTTGTTTTTTGTTATAATGGGAGGAAGACACACTGCGGAAGACCTATTACTTACCATGTGGTAATTCAGCCATAAAAGGAAAAAATAAGGGAGGTTTTTTTATGAAATACGGTATTGTCATTTTCCCATCAAAAAAACTGCAGGATTTTGCTAATTCCTATCGGAAGCGCTATGACCCGCACTATGCACTGATTCCGCCACATTTGACTCTTAAAAACGCATTTGAAGCGGATGATGAAAAAGTAAAAGAAATCTCAGAAAAGTTAGAAGAACTCTCCAATCAGTATGAACCGTTTCCTTTAAAGATCAATAAAGTCAGCTCTTTTCAGCCTGTAAATAATGTTATTTATCTGAAGTGTGAACCGAATGATACCCTTACTGGCCTCCATAATGATTTACATACAAATTTTTTTGGACCGGAAGCTGAATATGCTTTTGTTCCACATATTACAATCGGTCAAAAATTATCTGATGCCGAGCACTCAGATGTGTATAGTGCGATAAGAATGCTGGATGTTAAATTTGAAGAAACTGTTGACCGTTTTCATCTGTTGTATCAGCTGGAAAATGGTTCGTGGACTGTATACGAAACATTCAGATTAGGGAGAGAAGAATAAAGTGGAAGTAAGGACTGTTAAGACAACTGAAGAATTACAAGATGCATTTACGATCAGAAAGAAAGTATTTGTTGAAGAACAAGGAGTTCCCATCGAAGAAGAAATTGATCAATTTGATGATACGGCAACCCATTTCGTCCTGTACCATAACCACTCTCCAGCAGGTGCAGGCCGTTTCCGGATTTTAGACGGGATAGGAAAAGTCGAACGGATTTGCGTTGATTCCTCCTTACGCGGACTTGGCGGCGGAAAAGCGATTATGAGCAAAATTGAGGACTATGCAAAAGAACAAGGGATTACTGCATTAAAACTTAATGCACAAACACATGCCATCCCTTTCTACGAGTCACTTGGGTATAATGTAGATTCTGATGAATTTATGGATGCAGGGATTCCGCATAAAACCATGAAAAAATACATTTAACGAATAGGGCTGTTTCCTTTCAAATGTCTGTTTTATCCTATGTGAAAAAATAGACTTTGGAGAAACAGACCTTTTTTTATGGCCTTTAAAACCTAATAAAAATCCATCAGAATGCACACCCTATATTGTAAAGGTGGGATACTGATGGACTTCCTAAAAATTGCCTTTGAACTGGTGGTGGGGTACATTGCCCTGTTTGCCCTTACCAAGATCTTAGGTAAAACACAAATTACCCAAATTACGGCATTCGACTTTATATCTGCTCTAGTTCTTGGGGAGCTGGTTGGAAATGCAGTGTTTGACAAAGACATAGGTGTTCGGGAGATTCTTTTTGCTGTTTCCTGCTGGTGTGTTTTAATATTTGCTACTGAAATGGCGACCCAGAAATTTAAGCGGGTCAGAAAGCTTTTAGAAGGAGAACCGTCCATAATTATACATAAGGGGAAAATCGTATATAATCAGCTGAAAAAAAATCATTTGGATATTAATCAGCTCCAGCATTTACTAAGATCAAAGGATATTTTCTCTATTCGTGAATGTGAATATGCACTTTTAGAAACAGATGGAACAGTCAGTGCTATAAAAAAATCAGACTTTGCCACGCCAACCAGAAATGATTTATCACTGCCTTCCCAAGAGATTGGGCTTCCTATTACATTAGTGATAGATGGTGAAGCGATTTACGATAACTTAAATGCCATTTCTAAAGATCTTGACTGGCTAAAAAATGAGTTGAAACAACAAGGTATTCCCGATATTAAAAACGTACTTTATGCGGAATGGGAAAAAGAAAAAGCTTTGCACATACAAACGTATTAGTGCAAAGCTTTTTACATGTTTGCTCTAATTATTAATTGATAATCCTCTATTTTAAATATGGCTCTCTCACTTTCTATGAGCTGGGCGATATAGGCTCCAACAGCAGTACGAAATAGTAAAAATGAAGAGAGATGGGGGATATTCACATCTTTTTGCCTGCATAAGTAGGCAAAAAGCGCTTCAAAAGAACACGCACCCTGTTGCTTTACAAATTCTTCAGTTAATTTTAAAATCTGCTGATGCCATTCTATATTAATTTGAACTGTCTCCTGATACGATTCCTCATAAGATCCATGTCCGGGAACTGATCCTTTTACGCGCAAAAGACTGAGTGCCGCTAAACTTTCCAGTGTCTTTTTATAATCGACAATAAAGGGAATTTTATGCTTATACAGGGCCTCTACTCCAAAATAAGCATCAGCCGCAAATAAGATACTGTCAAATTCAATTCCTATCTGCTGGTAGCTATGTCCCGGAAAGGAATGAATCTGAAAGGAAACCCCATCTATCGTTTCTGTCCCTGCCTGAATTTTTCTGTCAACTGAAACTGAAGGTGCTTCTAAAAATTTATTTCTTAATTCCTGAACAGGGTAAGTTCCTTGAAATAAGTAAATCGGCTCCAAAACTGGATTCTCTATGATGGCGGCTTCTAGATCAGGCGCAATTACGATAATCTGAAAATTTTCCTTCAAATACCGGGCTCCGCCAAAATGGTCTGAATGAGCATGGGTAATAAAAAGGTGAGTTAATGGCAAATTATTGCTCTGCAGATGCTTGACCACTTTTTTTGCAGCAGCTGCTTCCAGTCCGGCATCGATTAAAAAGCCCTTGCCATCTGCATGAATATATCCGATATTAACTGCTGCTTGATAGTAACCGCAATGATCGCTAATCTTCTTATATTCCATTTGTTTATTCCTTTCATTACATGGTTACTATATAGATTCATTAATAAACTTCCCTTTTCCTTCTATTTCAAATAATAAATTTTGATTTACTTGAATGGTTTGAGAAATCAAGCTTTGATCTGTTTTATTCGTGTTTAAATAGCTCTTAGCAGGCATACTATTGATAAAGTCTTCACGCTTAACCTTTTTGTTTTTAGTAATTTTCACAGGGGCCAGAACAAGGTGATTTGGGTATTTTTGTTTATGGATTCTGTTTACATATTGAGCTGCTCCATAGTCATGAAATGGCAGGTAGTATCCCATTGTTCCCTCACCCCCTGAATTTTATTTATTCTGTCCCAATGTCCTTCTGCACTGAACATCTTCTTGTTTTATCCCCATTTTCCTACCAAAAAAAACCTAAAGTTTTAGTCATTTCTCCACAAAAATAGACAAAGGGGTGACGAAATTTGTCTTTTCTTTCTTCACCCATTTGCCTTTCCCTTTGATTACTTCTTTTTATTATTTAGCATATTTGAAATCGTGTTGAAATCTAATGATTTTCCATCTTTAATAATGGATTGAACAATGGTATCTTCCAATTCCTGC
This sequence comes from Bacillus oleivorans, assembly GCF_900207585.1. Taxonomy (GTDB): domain Bacteria; phylum Bacillota; class Bacilli; order Bacillales; family JC228; genus Bacillus_BF; species Bacillus_BF oleivorans. Next base: position 169,223 of record NZ_OAOP01000008.1, read on the forward strand.
GATACTGGTTTATTGGCGATTTGGGAAACTCTTTTAATGACAGCACGAACCGTATTTTCGTCCTTAAAATTTGCATGCTGCAGCGAATTGGCAAGCTCTAATATATCTTTCATACTAACTCCGGTTTTTTTCTCAATGTTTTTGAAGAATGAATCCATTGATTGTAAGCCTCCTTTTTTCACTACCCTATTCTATGTAGGCGAAAAAAAATTGGTGCTTTATCGATGGAATCATTATAAAAAAGACAAAAAGGCGGAGCAGCTGTTTGCCGCTCCACCTTTTTTTCTGCGTTAGCAGAAGCTTGCACCGACGATAATCAATAAGATAAACAACACGACGATCAACACGAACGTGGAACCTACACCACAACCAAATCCAGCAACCGCTCCAGGGAAACCGCAGTGACCTCCGTAGTAACCACCCCAATGCATGATTTGTCACCTCACTTTGTGTCGAACTCACTTTTAACATATGTAAAGGATGACAAATGTGTATGGGCTATCCTCCATAATTTTGGGATTTTTATAGACATTTATCCAGAACAGATTTTTAGAGGAATATAATGAGCTTTTTTTCAGCTATTTTTTATCCTTTCGGCTTGAACAACAGTGCTCCTAGAAAACCAAATACTATGGCTGCTGAAATACCAGAGCTTGTGACCTCAAACATACCGGTTAATACACCAATTATTCCATGGGCATCGACTTCCTGAATTGCCCCGGCAGTTAGCGTATAACCAAAGTTTGTGATAGGAACGGTTGCACCCGCACCTGCAAAGTCTACCAGTTTTTCATATATCCCAAATCCGCTTAAAATTGAACCGGCTACAACTAAAATACTTAGCATATGTCCTGGTGTCAGCTTAAATACATCCAACATAATTTGTCCGATTACACAAATAGCTCCTCCTACTACAAACGCCCAAAAAAACATGGCAAGCATCCTGGCATCCCACCTTTACATTGTTTGATCATCATATTCAACCGCAACTGCATGGGCAATACATGGGATCGTTTCTTTTTGCTGGTAAGATAAAGGAGATAATAAAGCTCCCGTAGCCACCCACAAGATTCGTTTAAAAGTCCCTTTTTTCATTTCATTGAGTAAGTGTCCGTACATCACAGCTGCGGAACATGCGGCTCCGCTGGCTCCGGCTTGTACGGGCTGTTCAGGTCCATATATTTTTAATCCGCAATCTTGAATCCGGTCCTCTTGCATCTTTAAACCGTGCTGATTGATTAATAAATCTTTTAGTGTATTGTTGCCTATTCTTCCTAAGTCTCCTGTCACAATCACATCATAATAGGAAGGGTCGACTTGCATATCATTCAAATGAGTGATAATCGTATCGGCGGCAGCAGGTGCCATTGCTCCTCCCATATTAAATGGATCTGTTAATCCCATATCTATTACTTTTCCAATGGTAGCCGAAGTAAGAACAGGAGCCGGTCCCTGAACATTTTGTCGATGAGTCACTACTGCCACACCAGCTCCTGTTACGGTCCATTGAGCAGTTGGCGGTTTTTGCCCTCCATATTCGGTTGGATAGCGGAACTGTTTTTCTACCGCAGCGTTGTGACTCGAGGCGCCAGTTAATACATACTGGGCTCCTTCATTATTAATAATAAAACCGGCAAGGGCTAATCCTTCCATCGAAGTAGAACAGGCACCGAATATACCGAAATAAGGAATTTGCTCAGTTCTCGCTGCAAAAGTCGTTGGGGTCATTTGATTGATTAAATCCCCTGCAATCATAAATTGAATTTGGTCAGGAGTAAGCGAAAGCTTTCCTAAAGCACTATCGACAGCCTCTTCCAACAGGACACGATGTGCTTTTTCGTATGAATCCTGTTCCATCCACAAGTCTGTATGTAAAACATCGAATTCATCCCTTAAAGGTCCATTGGCTTCAAAAGGTCCGCCTATAACGCCTGTAGCGGCAATAGCTGGACGATTTTGAAAGATCCATGAGTTTTTCCCTTTTAGCATTAGATGACCCCCCAGTTCATTAGGAGCGTCTTAATCAATACAACAATGAACGCACTAAAGACGCCGAATAAAACAACTGATCCAGCTAATTTAAACATATTGCCGCCAACACCCAGCACATAACCTTCTGTTCTGTGTTCAATACATGCGGAAATCACAGCGTTACCGAATCCTGTTACCGGCACGGCACTTCCTGCACCTGCAAATTGTCCGATTCGGTCGTAAACACCAAACCCTGTAAGTAACATAGAAAGGAAAACCATGGTTGCAACCGTTGGATTTCCCGATGTTTGTTCAGTAAATGGGAAAAAATAAATATAGAAGTAGCTGATTGCTTGTCCAATTATACAAATGAACCCTCCTACCAAAAAAGCTTTAATACAATTTTTTAGGACAGGTCGTTTTGTTTCATGTTTTTGTTCTAATTGTTTATATTGTTGCTGTTCTGGAGATATTTTGTCATTAGGACCATTCACGTCTCAAAGCATCCCTTTCTACGTTTTTTCCTTTTGTAAGGTTAAAAGCTCTTGAAATTTCTTTTCTGCCTGGTCTTCTGTGAAGGACGGATCCTTCATTTTATTTTTCAGCTTAACCGCTTCTAAAAAAATCTTATAATCGCTTGATAGAGAAAAGTTTTCGTCTGGATATCGCTCCTCAAGCATTTTCTCCAGATCTTTTTCAATTTTTTTCATATGGAATCTTTCCAAATGCTTAACCTTATAAACAACTAAGGTTTCATCTTTCCCTTTGATTACCATGACATCATAGATATCTTCCAATTTTTCAATATCATGCTCGATTTTTTCAGCCATCGATCGCGAATGATAATCAATACTTTGCGGAGGTGGATCTATAACCTTGACTAAAGACCATTGTTCGTCCGGTTCCTTTGGTGCTTCAAACGTACATCCCAATAATGTGACAATAATGAAACTAAGCATTCCAAATAATAAAGTCCTTTGCATGTCTGTCATCCCTTTTTAGACGTATTTCTAGTTTTTATTTTCTGCTCTAGCCGCCGAAAATATTACCATCTTACTCTGACATCATTTACCATTGGAGCCGTCTCTGCGCACTTACCTGGAACAGAGATTACTTGTATTAACATTTAAATAAAAAAATAGCTACCAGTTAAACTGATAGCTACCATTTTTTTAATGGCGGTCTTTGCCTCATTAATTTCTTTTTGCTGCACCCGCAATCTTTTTTGATGGTTTGAGGGATGGGGATCATTTTCGGCTGTAGTGAAAATTGGATTTTTTTAAACATATTCCGACCTCCTTTACCGCTCTTGTTATATACTATGTGTTACTAAAAAAACATGTCTCCATATAAGCCTATATCACCTTTGAACAAAATGAACGATTGTCTCTATTAATGCGGCTAATCCAGCAATGGCCAGCACGACAATGATGGGCTGAAATAAAGAGGGATAAGCTAAATAACCTCCATAAAGTCCGAGTGCGGACCAAACTCCGGTACACCAATAACAGCTGATCAGCTCCCCAACCCAGCTTTGAAAGCCTTTTTCTTTGGGTTTAATATAAGTTTCTACTTCACCATTTTCATTGACTTCTGTCCACTCTACAAAAAAAGGACGTCTGATAAATTCTGTAATTTTGTCAAATACCACTAATCTGGTTAAGCGAAAACTGGCTAACGATAAAAGAAAAAAGTCAAATACGGATGGAACGTCCATTTCTCTCCTCCTATCTCCCTTTTATGTATATGCTCCTGACTTTGGATGGACGTTCATTTTTTGCAAAAAAAATACACTCTAACCCTCGAAAGGCAGAGTGTAAAAGTGTTTATAAAATATGGAACCCGCTGTCAACGTGAATCGTTTCTCCTGTAATTCCGCGTGAAAGATCACTAAATAGGAAGGCAGCGGTATCTCCCACTTCCTCAGGTGTTGTTGTTCTGCGAAGTGGAGCGGTTTCTTCTATGACTTTGAGAATGGAATTAAAGTCTCCGATTCCTTTTGCAGAAAGTGTACGGATTGGTCCTGCAGAAATAGCATTAACACGGATTCCTTCTTTTCCAAGGTCATTAGCCAGATATTTAACACTGGCGTCAAGTGAAGCCTTGGCAACACCCATTACATTGTAGTTTTGAACGACTCTTTCCCCGCCAAGATACGTTAAGGTAAGAATGCTTCCGCCCTCTCTCATCATTGGCCGTGCTTCTTTAGCTATAGCTGTTAAAGAATACGCACTTATATTTTGTGCAAGTAAAAACCCATCACGATTCGTATTTAAATATTCACCTACTAGTTCTTCTTTATTGGCAAATGCAATACAGTGTGCAATTCCGTGAATCGTCCCTACTTTTTCCCCAATCATTGCAAAAGCAGTCTTAATCTCTTCATCAACCGTGACATCACACGAAACTAAAAATGGCTCTTGTCCTTCCAGTGTTTCCGCCAATTCGCGCAGTCCTTTTTCAAAACGTTCACCCGCATATGTAAAAATTAAATTAGCACCAGCTTCATGAAGAGAACGGGCAATTCCCCAAGCAATGCTTCGTTTATTAGCTACTCCCATTACGACAATATTTTTTCCTTTTAAAGAAAGCATTTGTCGGCCTCCTATTATTACATGTTATTAGTACCTAGTACTAATTTTACTATAAATTTTTCATTTTGCAAAGTCAGGAAACCGAACTTGTTGTTGAAATTATAATACACATGGGTTGTATTGGACTTTTGGTGCGTTAGAAAATGAAATAAGGAGGGGCCTTGTTGCTCCTCCTTATTTATCTTGTTTCAACGGATCGGGACTTAAAGTCTGTGTTAAAGCTTCTAAGCAGCTGCAAATTTGGCAGTTCAAGCATTTCGATTCTTTATTATCTTGTTCGTTCTTTTCTGCTGTCGGAATCGCTATAACCATGTAAGTTCCTCCTTTCTAGTTTGGAGCGGCTGCTGTTGCTTCTGAAGAAGTTCTATTACGAAAAACCCATTTACTCAAAGAAATACTTAATTCATATAAAAGTAACAATGGTACTATCACCAGGATGTCAGAAATTAAATCTGGCGGAGTAATTAAAATCGAGACAACAATCATAAAAAAATAAGCGATTTTTCTTGCTTTTATTAGCTTGTGGGGATTAATAATCCCTAGTCTAGTCAAGAACATGAACACAGCTGGCATTTCAAATATAAACCCAAGAGGCATTGTGAGGTTTAGCATAAATGTAAAGTATTTTTCCCCCGTAAAAAAAGTTTGAAACTGATCAGCCCCAAGGTTAATCAAGAAGGTAAGAACCATTGGGAACAAAATAAAATACCCAAATGCAATCCCAGCCAGAAACAAGAAAAATAAACCAGGAATAAACAATAAGGTGATTTTTTGCTCCTCTTCAGTGAGCCCTGGTTTTACAAACTTCCAAACTTGGAAGGCGGCAACCGGAATGGTGAAAGCAATCGCACAAACGCCAGAGATCGTCATGTAAATCCAAAGAATATCTCCGGGTCCTAATACGGCTAATTTGCCATCCAGGTCTTTTACTAAAAATTGATAAATTTCCTTCACATAGATAAACGCCATTATAAATGAGATAGCGAAAGCAACTAACGTGACAATAATTCTATTACGCAATTCGTTTAAATGGTCAATAAAATTCATTTGAGTCTGATCCATATTTGACTCCTTTTAGAAACCTTGTTAGAACTCACCTAATTTATTCTTCTTGTCCTTTTAAAAAGGAAAGATGTAAGCTGTTTTATGGGCTTACATCTTTCAGTTGGTTAGCTCCCCGTCTTACTTTGTGAATTTTCAATGGCTTGTAATTTCTTTTTCCCTTCAGCCTTGTCAGTTTCGTCGCCACCGTTAACAAGATCGTGGGTTGCTTTTTTAAATTCCTTTAAAGTATTTCCAAAGGCACGTCCGATTTCAGGCAGCTTTGAAGGTCCAAAAATAATTAAAGCAATGACCAGAATCAATATTAGCCCAGGGATTCCAATATTTTGCAGCACAAATATTCACCTCACAAAGAAGGGACGTTTTCATAAAGGTACGACCCGAATTTATTAAATTTTATTTTACAGAATAGGCATTCCATGCCGCTCTAATGCAGCTGCTTCTAAAATCGACATACCTTGTTCTGCCGCAAAGGCTGCAAGCTTGTCCGACACAACCGGTCCAAGATTTACTGGCGGTGCTGCAAAACCCATCGCCCGCTGCCGTACCGCATTTCTGCGGGCAAAAGGTCCCCAAATAGCAAAAGTAATTCCCGGAGACTGGATATTTACAAAGAATGTATTTCCATCAGGAGAGAACGTCGGACCTGCAAACTCAGAACCGTTCAGACGATTTTCCGCAAAAGGGTAAACATTTCCATCAGGAGTCATGCCAATGATTTTGTCGTTTCCATCGCCATCCTCAGCAATCCACAGGTCACCCCAAGGAGCCATCGCAATATTATCAGGCATTTCTAATTCATTTTGATCCGTAGATTCATAGAAAAGCTCTAAGGTGTTAGTGGAAGGAAAGTAACGATAAACACGGCCTAGATTTCCGCTTCCTGCACTTGTATCGTCAAACCAAAAAACACCTGCTGAAAAAAACGCTCCTTCTAGGCGGCTAAACTGAATGCAGCCAAGATCCTTGGCATCTTTTTGTGCCCTTTCTGGATTTAGTTTTTTCCATACGATTCCAAACTTTTGTCCTGTGTTAAAAGTACTTGCGGATGTAGCTGGCAGTTCATCAAGTGCAGCTGCTTCCAGAATTCCGCCTTTTTGCAGAGAACCTAGAGTTTGGCTGCGGTCGTTTGGGGTAAAGCGATAGAGAAAGCTTGGATCAGAATCCTCTGTTAAATACCAAATACCTGTTGCTGGGTCAACAGCACATGCTTCGTGAGAGAAATACCCCATGTCACGAATCGGTGTTTTTGACATATCATTCTCCGGATCAAGCGGATTTACTTCAAAAACAAATCCGTGTCCCATATTTCGTGTTTCTTCACAAGTCAGCCAAGTACCCCATGTGGTGGCACCACCGGCACAGTTGCGAATCGTCCCTGAGCTAGATACATACTCTTTGATCACTTTTCGATCTTCTCCGACAATAAGAGTCGTGGTTCCGCCAGCTGCACCTTTACTCCAAGGATTTTTTCCGTTTACAGGATAATCTGAATTTGTTCCGTTCTCATGATTCCGCACTAAGATTGTTGTATTTTTTTCTCCTTTATAAGCTGCCATTCCATCCAGCATTGCAGGGACTAAGTCTCCGTTTGACATTTTGTCTCCAGTTCTTGAAATGATACGGTAGTGAAATCCCTGCGGAAGATCAAGAATGCCATTTGGATCTTTTACCAAAGGACCGTATCCGCCAAATCCACTTGTTGGATTCGGTTCCGCTGCGAATCCTTTCGCAGCTCCGCTAATGGAATATACTCCTGTTGCTCCCAATGCCAATGCTACTGTACTCATCCCGCCAACCTTTAAAAAGTCACGTCTGTTCAGTCCAGAATTAGAAGATTTCATTGATCCTACCTCCACTTAATTTTTATTAGAGGACAAATAACTAATTAAGCAATCTCTAACAATAAAATTAACAGACTATTCTTAATTATTTATTACAGCAATGTAATTGTTTATGTATAGCAAAAAAATAAACCGAAAGTCATGTATTAATAGTGAAAATAGGGAAGTTATTTGTCGTTTTTTTAAATCGAAAGTAATAAATAAACCGAGAGGAAAAGATAGGAAGGATGAAATTCGGGTACAAAGACCGGTAAATTAGACGGCACATTTTTAATTTTTTGTAAACAGAAATAAAGCTATTTCTAAATAAAAATAAGAGCTGAAATCCTAAAATTCCAGCTCTTGTTTTAATTGATCGACATACTCTTTTGATCCAGTCACGATAAGCCGGTCTCCAAACTGGAGCTCGGTATCTCCATGGGGCACAATCGATTCATTCCCTCTAAATATTCTGACGAAAATGACATCTCCCGTAAACGGGAATCGGCGAATGGACATCCCATCAAACTGTTCATTTTGCATTTTGATTTCATAGAGTGCTGTTTCAACATTGGTTAAAATACTGAGAACACTCGGTGATTCAATTAAAGCCCTAAGCAGAACTTTTTGTGAATTGATCGCTGAGAAGACCTCAACCCCTTGCTCCCTTAATTTTTCACCATTCTCCTGAGATTCGATTCTGGCAATGACTCGCTGTACTCCATTTTCTTTAGCAGCCTTTGATAATTCTTGATTAATTTCTTCTTCACCTGTGCTAAATACAACAATATCATGCTGAAAAATACCTTCGTCTTTAATCGTCTCAACCCGATAATCCTGGATTTCTGTTATATCAAATAAGGATTCTGTGATTTGTTTTTCAGATTTATCTTGTCTCGTATGATAGAGAGTCGGCTCATAAAGCGATGATTTCAGTTCTCTTGATACCGGCATAGTCAATTGATTTGCTCCAACAATCGCTACTCTCAGCTTTTTAGGTGCCGCGACATGCTTCGGAAATAGCTTTTTAAAGGCTATTGGTGTTATGACAGAACTAATAACAGCAACTAAAATCAGAGTTCCGCTCATCTCATGAGAGATTACATTGATTCTTTCACCAATGGTTGCTCCTGCGATAACCAACGATAATGTCGACGTTAGCAAGAAGCCGGAAGCAATAACGGTTTTATGATCCCACCAATTTTTAAGCAAATAGACTGGAATAATCTTTGAGATGAATAGAGCAATCAAAAGTAACGGGATCAAAGCTAATAGCTTCGGATCGCTTAATAAAGCCCAAATATCTAACTCTACTCCAATCATCACAAAGAAAATCGGAATCAAAAAACCATATCCAAAGGAGTCGAGCTTGTGAATTAAATCCTGATCAGGCGATAATAGAGAAACTAATGTCCCTGCCAAAAAAGCACCGAGAATATTTTCTGCGCCGACAGATTCAGAAATCGCAACCAAGGCAATGATTAATGCAAAAACAGCCCGGGTTCCTATTTGAGTAGTTCCTTTTGACAAAGCTTCCATGATCTTGCTCTTTCTGTATATTCGGCCAAGGAAATAGAGCCCTATGCCTGCTCCAAACAAAATAAGGAGGAGCCACATATTCCCCGCGCCATTGGGATCATAGATAGAAACAAAAACAGCCAGTAAAATCATAGTAGCCAAGTCCGCAATTACCGCAACTAGCAGAATAATTTGCCCGATTCTGGTTTTTGTCATATTGGCTTCTTTTAATGTCGGTAACACAACTCCCAAACTAATCGTTGAAATAATGAGGGTCATCAGAAATACGTTTTCTATAAATCCGAAAAGAACAAATAAATAAGACAGACCTAGAGACAACAAAAATATCCCAGTAAAGATAATAGCAGCTACGGCAAACCCATTTGGTTCCAATTTTCCGGAAGGGAGTGTTTCCTTTTTCCCTTTTTGCTTAAATGCCGTAAAATCAATTTCTAATCCACTTAAAAACATTAAGAATATAAAACCAAGCGTTGACAATGTTTCTAGCCAAGCATCTGGTTTAACAATATTAAAGCCGCTTTCTCCAATAATGAGTCCGACGATAATCTCCGCCACAACAACAGGGATGACAGATAATTTAAATCGATGTAATAAAATCGGTGTTAAAAATGCGGCTACCATTACAATGACAAGAGATGTAACGGATGCACCATGTTCCATATCTTTACCTCCTTACATCAATCACAGTTTAAAAAGAAAACTTGACCCGGGAGCCAAGGTGTCTCCATATTTTCTTATTCTGATTTACCGAAGTTTCCTAAAGAATCAATATACTTGCAAGGCCAAAATAAATAAGAATACTGATCAGGTCATTAATAGTCGTGATAAAAGGACCGGACGCAACAGCAGGGTCTATTTTAAATTTGTGCATGATCAGCGGAACTAATGTGCCTGCTAAAGTAGCAACAAATAGAGATCCAGCAATCGATATTCCCACTAGTATACCTAGACCGACATTATTTTGCCAGATTGATACCAGAATCATAACAATCAAACCACAAGTAAGACCGGTTATGAAACCTGTACCTGCTTCCCTTGCGACCAGCTTTTGTACAGTTTCTTTCTGAATTTCACCTGTTGAAATTCCTCTGACCGCAACAGCTAAGGCTTGCGTTCCAGAGTTTCCAGCCATTCCCGCAATTAGAGGAATAAAAATAGCTAATACCGCGACTTTTTCTAATGTGGCCTCAAAAATTCCAATAAGGCTGGCAGTCATCATCCCTAAAAACAGCAAGATAATCAACCAAGGCAGTCTTTTTTTCGCTGCTGCCAATGGGCTTCTGTCTAAGATGTCTACATCGGAAATCGCAGCAAACTTTGAATAATCCTCAGATGCTTCTTCTTCTAAAACGTCGATAATATCGTCAACTGTTATAATACCCACTAATCTTTCGGTATCATCAACAACAGGCAAGGCAAGAAAATCATAGTCCTTCATCATTCGGGCTGCTTCTTCTTGGTCAGTCGAAACACTTACTGAGACAACCCGCTCATACATAATTTCTGATATCATCGTATCATCATCACTAATGATTAAATCGCGCAGTGACAAAACTCCTACTAACTTCTCATCTTGATCCACTACATAGACGTAATAAATCGTTTCTGCAGTAGGTGCTTCCTTTTTTAAAATATACATGGCCGAACGAACAGTCTGGTTTGCTTCGATTTTAATATACTCGGTCGTCATAATACTTCCGGCTGTATATTCTTCATAATGCAGCAAATCTTTAATTTCATTTGCTGCATCTTTATCCATTATTTTCAAGAAACGTGCCACTTGATCCTTATCTAGCTCATTTAACACGTCAACTGCATCGTCGGCATACATATTTGAAAACATATCTGCAGCATAATTCGGATCCATTTCGGAAAGGTAAACCTGAATCTGCTCTTTCTCAAGACCTACATTTTCAAAAAGCTCTGCCATTTCTTTAGGAGATAAATAATGATACAACAGGTGTCTATCTTGTTCATCGATTTCACTGAAAAAACTAGCCTGATCATAGGGATGGAGTTCAAGAAATTCTTCTCTAAATTGTTTGACCTGATTCTCTCGAAGATACTTAATCAGACTCCGCTCGATTATTTGATTTTCTTTTTCATTCGTAAGTCCTGTCATACCTCTCCCCCTCCCTTAGTCTAAAATCCAAATTGCTGCATCGGAATCAATTTTTTATTGTAACAAATGTATGTTTACCTTAATAGGATTTCATTTTAAAATCACATTACAAAAGATTCCTTTGAAATTAAATAGGGAATGATATACCTATTGTTTGTAAGGTTACTGTTTTTCATTATCATGAGCTTCGGCAAATTCCATAGTGCAATTCCCTGTATTCATAAATACTAAACACCTACCAAATGATACATAAAAATTGGATATACGTAAAATATTTATGGGAGGGTTCGTTTTGAACATAGATATAATCGGTGATATTCACGGTTGTTTCGATGAATTCGTCAGGCTTACTAAGAAGCTGGACTATAGCTGGGAAACAGGATTTCCTATCCATCCAAAGGGGAGAAAATTGGCATTTATTGGAGACTTAACGGATCGGGGCCCTAACTCGCTGCAGGTTATAGAAATTGTCTATACTCTTGTTTGTGAAAAGAAAGATGCCTTTTATGTGCCAGGAAACCATTGTAACAAGCTCTATCGCTTCTTTTTAGGCAACAAAGTTCAAATAACACATGGATTAGAAACGACAGTTGCAGAATGGCAAGCTTTAGATCCAAGTAAACAAACACAAATTAAACAGAAATTTATAAAACTTTATGAGGATGCTCCTCTTTATCAAATATTAGATAACGGGAAACTCATTTTAGCTCACGCTGGTATTAAAGAGTCATTAATTGGAAAAAACAGTGCCAAGGTAAAAACATTTGTATTATATGGAGACATTACTGGAGAAACACACGAAAACGGCAGACCGGTTCGAAAAGATTGGGCTGTCCATTATAAAGGGGAGGCTTGGATTGTTTACGGGCATACGCCTGTTAAAGAAGTGAGAAAAGTAGGTCGAACCTACAATATTGATACGGGCGCTGTCTTTGGAAATAAATTAAGCAGTCTTCGCTATCCGGATATGGAAATTGTCGATGTTGAATCCAGTATGCCCTATATAGAAGATCGGTTCCGGGCACTTGAATAAAACATCTGTTAGAGAAACTCATAAATTGGGGCTGTCCAGAAAGGTCTAGTAACTGACTTTTTAGTAGCCCATTTAATTTTGTTTTTTTTTAAAGTTGTGTTGAACTTGCCTGTTGATTTGCGCTTCAGGCGATCCGCCTTCCGCTCCAATCAACATAGTTACAACATTAGCAATAGGTAAAATATTTAAGCAGGTAGAGAAAAACAACTCATTTTTCTCCACCTGCTTTATTTTAGAGACGTATCGGACAGTCTCATCGTTTGTTCTGATTAAGTAATGTTTTGATATCCGCTGGCAGCTCTGAGTGAAATGTTTTCACTTCTCCAGTTACTGGATGTATAAATGAAAGTTCTACACAGTGAAGGGCCTGTCTTTTCATCCATTTTAAACTTCCGCCATAAAGGTCATCACCGACAAGCGGATGACCGATATACGACAAATGCACCCGAATTTGGTGGGTTCTGCCCGTTCTCAGCTTAACTGCAGTATGCGCAAAATCCTGATATTGCCTGATTAATGAAATTTCAGTTTCTGCATATTGTCCATCTTCAGTTACTTTCCGTTCAATAATACTATCTTCTTTGCGGCCAATCGGAGCAATAATGGTTTGATTGGCTTGCTTTAGTACTCCTTCTGCCAGTGCCTCGTATTTGCGTTTTAATGTCTTTACTTTTTGTTGTAAAGTAAGCAAATAATGAATATAGCGATGCTTAGCAACAAGAAGCAGACCTGATGTGTCACGGTCTAACCTTGTAACAATATGAACAGCCGATTCGATTTGCTTTTCTTGATAGTAATTGAGCAGTCCGTTTGCAATTGCGTGAGTTGGCTGCTCACGGGAAGGGATTGTTAAAATCCCGGGAGGTTTATTTACTACTAATACACTTTCATCTTCATAGACAATGTCTAGCGGAACTGGATCTTTCGTCAGAGATTCACTTGGCACCTCTGCTGGAAACTGAATGGAAACAAGATCATTTTCCTTTAAGATATATCTGACATTCACTTCTTTGCGATTGACCTCGATTTTACCACCCTCGAACTTTATGGCAGTCAATGTTCTCCGGGAAATTTCTTTTGCATATAGAAACTCCCGTAACACTTGACCTTCCTCATTTTTTTGAACGATCCATCTAAGCTGAAATGGTGCCATAACTTATTGCTCCCTTACTATCATGTCAAAAATAGAGTTTTAAAAGCGACCTGCGCGGGTGCAGTATAAATTACTCTTCCCCGATAAAGGAATCATGGACCCGCTTCCAGAAAGGAAAAGGCCGGAATCTGGCAAACCGTACTTTTTGATCAGCTACCCTAAATTGAATCGATTTAACGTCCTTATGCAATAAAGTTAAATGATCAACCGTTATATGAAAGTCAGGAGAATTCACGGGCTTAAGCACGCAAGTATGATGAGAAGGCAAAATTAATGGCGATCCGATCGTCCGGAATACCCTATTATTAATCGATGCCATCTCTGCAATTTGTATTGCAGGCAAGGACGGATGGATAATAGCTCCACCAAGCGCTTTATTATAAGCTGTACTTCCAGATGGGGTCGAGACGCATAAACCGTCCCCTCTAAAGCGTTCAAAATGCTGCCCTCTAATTTCAACATCGATTACAAAGGTTGCATCTACACTTTTAACGGTCGATTCATTTAGCGCTAAATAAGTAGTTTCCTTGCCGCCATGCTGATAGCGGATTAAGACCTCCAGCAATGGATATTCGATTGTTTGGTATGGCGTTTTCGCAATCGCAATCACAAGCTTTTCTAATTCATCTGGTGTCCAGTCCGCATAAAACCCTAAATGTCCCGTATGTACTCCAACAAAGGCTGTTTTATCCAGGCGCCGGCTGTATCTGTGAAAGGCATAAAGAAGAGTCCCATCACCGCCGACAGAAATTACAATGTCAGGCTGGTCTTCATCATAAATAAGATCAAAATCAGATAAATAAGTGCGAATTTTATGGGTTAATACGTTGGATTTCGAATCCCCTTTGGACGTAATAGCAAATTTTTTCATTCATTCATCCATCCCTACGATCAGTTTTATTCTGATTTTCCTTTTTTCTCGAAAAAAAGGCTTGGGCGTCTTGAATTTCTCCTCGGATTTGTGACATTTCTTCATCTAGTAAAAAGGCTGCCTCTGCTGCACGCTGCAATCTTACCTTAATGTCCTCTGGGAACTGACCTTTGTACTTGTAATTCAAGGAATGTTCAATGGTTGCCCAAAAATTCATAGCAAGAGTACGTATTTGAATTTCAACCAATATTTTTTTTTCACCATGTATCGTTTGAACCGGATACCTGATTACCACATGATAGGAGCGGTACCCGCTTGATTTCTTATGCGATATATAGTCCCTTTCCTCGACTATCTCAAAGTCATTTCTCATTTTTAAAAGTTTAACAACCCGATTAATATCGTCAACAAATTGACACATCACTCTTAGACCTGCGATATCTTGCATCTCTTCTTCAAGCCGATCTAATGGAATTCCTTTCTGTAAGGCCTTATCAAGGATACTTGCAATCGGCTTCACCCGTCCGGTAACAAATTCTATCGGAGAAAAGGATGAGTCCTGTTCAAATTGTGCACGAATCCCTTTTAACTTAATCTTTAGTTCATCAACCGCTTGCTTGTAAGGCGAGAGAAACAAATCCCAATGGTTCAATGCTTTCCCCTCCACAGATTACCGAAAAATAAGGCTAACATTCTATTTCATAAGAAAGTTATGATTTTATCCTCTTTAGCATCTTTTATTTTATCATACGATATCTGCACATGGGAAAAGTCGAATCACTGCATTCGATAATTTTTACATTTTCCTGACGAATCCCTTTGTTCTCTGCGCCCAAACAAGATACAATAACAGTAGACATTCAGAAAGGAGTGAGCAAATCGATTGACACAACAAATAGAAATTGAGTTTAAAAATATGCTCACTAAATCAGATTTTCATAAACTAATAAAGGAATTTAATCTCGGTAACGAAAATTTTAATAAACAAGTTAATTTTTATTTTGATACATACAATTTTGTGTTGAAACAGCACAATGCAGCTCTCAGAATTCGCGAAAAGAATGGTCAATATGAGCTAACCCTAAAGGAGCCATTAGGTCAGGGGCTTTTAGAAACAACAGATGTACTGGAACCTTGCATAGCTGAAGATCTCATAAACGGGAGGAATATCATTCCTGATGGGGATGTATGCATCCAACTGCAAAAGTATCCGCTTCAGCCTGAAAAAATCCGATTATTCGGATCATTAGAAACTGAACGGGCTGAGATTAACTATGAATCGGGATTACTAGTCTTTGATAAAAGCAGTTACTTCGGTAAAGAGGATTATGAGATCGAATATGAAGTAACAGATATTGATGCTGGCAAAGCATCCTTTCTTTCTTTACTAAACCGATACGACATACCAATAATACCCGCTGAAAATAAAATAATCCGATTTTATAAAGAAAAACAAAAGCATACTGAAAAGAGGATTGAAACGGAATGAAGGTCCAGGATATTAAAGCAATAATGGAAATACAAGCTCTGCAAGCATTACAAGGAAAAGAATCAGCCGTAAATTCATCGCAAATCTTTCAAACATTACTAGTTGCGTCCCTAAACGAATCAGCAGAAGTAAATCCATCAAAAAGTGTGGCAGATGGTTTAAATGGAATTGCTTCAGGAAGAAGTGTTTCAGATTCCAATGTTCAAGGCACTGAAAACATAAATGACATCATTCATATGGCAGCTGACCAATATAATATTCCAACTGAGCTGATTCATGCAGTAATCCAGCATGAATCCAACTATGACCCCTCTGCTACCAGCAGAGCAGGTGCCAAGGGTCTGATGCAATTAATGCCACAGACCGCTAAAAGTGTAGGAGTCACTGATATTTATGATCCTATGCAGAACATCTTAGGAGGAACCAAGTATTTAAAATCCATGCTTAATAAATATGACGGTGATATCCAATTAGCACTTGCTGCCTATAATGCGGGACCGGGTAATGTTGATCGGTATGGCGGGATTCCCCCGTTTAGCGAAACCCAAACCTACGTAAAAAAAGTTTTGGCTACTTATAATGAACTAATCTCCGTTTGAAGAGACCTTATTTGAGGTCTCTTTTTAAATACTCTGTCCGCTAATTGATCGCGCCCCTTTCAAGCCAAAGTCTGGAAAGTTAATCGCTCAGAACCTCCATTATTTAACAAAAGCTGCCATTCCCCAATGAAAACTGGTTTCCTCCATCATTCCATAAGCTATTTGTTTGTTTTATCCCATTCTCGCTGTTAAAATATCAACATAATAAGAAAAGCGCAAGCGCCCGTTTAGCGGCGTATGGAGTTTACTTTCGCCGCAGTGAGATAAAGGAAACACGGTGACCGTCAGGGAGACGATGTTGACTTATCGACCGGAGGTGAGGGAAACCTAAAAGCGAACCGCCTCGAACAGGCCCGACAACGCTTGCGCCTCCGACAAAGAAGCGTTCTTTGCTTCTGTAGGAGGAGGTGAAGCGTTCGAGGGCCTAGGCGGTGCAGCTGGATAAGTCCAATAGGCGCTGGGCGCTTACGCTAGACACATTTAGAAAAGGAGCTATACGAATGATTGGGAACAGACAACCCCCCTACGAAATTATTGGTAAAGAAAAGCTGTCGGATCTTATTGATGCCTTTTACCGACGTGTTCACAATCATCCGGACTTATCTCCCATTTTTCCAGATGATTTAACGGAAACAGCACGTAAACAAAAGCAGTTTCAGACTCAATACCTTGGTGGTCCTAATCTTTATACCGAAGAGCATGGTCATCCGATGATGAGAGCCAGACACTTGCCTTTTCCGATTACCCCAAAACGGGCAAAGGCTTGGCTTTCCTGCATGAGCGAAGCCATGGATGAAGTCGGTTTAGACGGACCTGTACGCGAAGAATACTTTTCTCGTCTTGTTTTAACTGCGAATCATATGATTAATACACCAGATTCTGATGAACGTGGTGATCTCGATGATGAATAATCCATTTCAAAATCCGATAGTCTCGCCATGCCAAGGGCTTGAGAAGAAACCTGTTGAAATCTATGTGTTTATTGATCCGCTTTGTCCTGAGTGCTGGGGATTAGAGCCTATCTTAAAGAAACTGCAAATAGAATATGGACATTATTTTACTCTAAGGCATGTTTTAAGCGGAAAATTAGCTACGCTTAATAGCGGACTCCGGAAAAAGCCCGAAAATATTGCGCAAGCCTGGGAAAAAACGGCAAGCCGCTCTGGAATGTCTTGTGATGGAAGCCTATGGTTCGATGATCCGATTTCAAAACCCAGCCTCCCTTCTGTAGCGATAAAAGCGGCAGAATTACAGGGCAAAAAAAGAGGCACTAGGTTTTTGCGTAAACTTCAAGAAAATCTCTTTTTACAAAAACGCAATATTTCTAATCTGGATGTTCTCATTGAATGTGCCAAATCTGTAGGGATTGATCTGGAGTTATTCCAGCAGGATATCCACTCAGAGAGTGCGGCTCATGCATTCCAATGCGATTTGAGGATTACCTCTGAAATGGAAGTAACGGAAATCCCGACTCTTGTTTTCTTTAATCAAAAAACAGATGAAGAAGGAATCAAAGTAACCGGACACTATCCGTATGAGGTATATAAAGAGGTATTGTTCGAAATGTTAAATAAGCATCCAGATCCATTTCCGCCGCCACCGCTTGAATCCTTTCTCCGTTTCTTTCAATTAGTAGCAACGAAGGAAATTTCCGTTGTTTATAATTTGTCTGAAGCGCAGGTCGAACATGAAATGAAAAAATTGATGTTAAAGCAAAAAGTTGAAAAAATTCCTGCAAAGTATGGAACATTTTGGCGATATAAAGATTTCTTTATCTAAAATAGAACAAAAAATTCCTTTATGGCCCCGCTTGTCCCAGTAATAGAACTTATATTTCATTCTTACTTTCGAACTTTTTATAGCTAAATTGTATAGAAGAAAAGACCCTTTGCATTATGCAAAGGGTCTTTTCAAACGAACAAAGGGGATGGGAGAAATTTTTCACGGTCAAACAAAGGGGTATGTGTTTGCTTGTGATTAACTTCACATTAATTACTATATCATGGTAAAGGATTACAGGCAAGTAGTCCGTTCATTGTTTCACAAATTTGTCAAAATTAAAGATATTTGATTATTGTACTAAATGACTCATTAGAATTTATGTATTCAGTAAAGAGAACAAGCATAGAGTAGAATTAAGAACACCAAGGATGGGAGGATAAGTGCAACTATGCTAGCCAAATTTCCAATCATTATTATGTTCCTCATTTTTATTTTCGCGTTCTTTCTGCAAATCCTGGGAATGCTTCATGTGGTCCCCCTTTATATTAGCTCACCTATACTTTTTATTGCCATTTTGATTATTATTTCGTATTTAAACGAGCGTAAAAAATTTAAAGGATACCGTTGAAAAGGGTCTGACCTATTAATTGTCAGACCCTCCATTAATTATTTAGTAAGCAGGCTTTCCATTTCATTTAAAAGCTGTTCAAACACTTGGCACGCTTGTTCAATTGGAGTTGAACTGTTCATATCAACACCCGCTTTTTTCAATACTTCAATCGGATAATCAGAGCTTCCTGATTTTAAGAATTCAATATAGCGTTCAACAGCAGGCTGACCTTCCTCGAGTATTTGTTTGCTTAACGCTGTAGCTGCACTGAAACCTGTTGCATATTGATAGACATAGTAGTTGTAGTAGAAATGCGGAATTCGCGCCCATTCCAATCCAATTTCTTCATCTACTACAATATCATCACCGAAATACTTCTTGTTTAAATCATAATAGATCTCAGTGAATAAATCCGCTGTTAACGTTTCTTCAGCTTGTGCTCTCTCATGAATCGTATGCTCGAATTCAGCAAACATAGTTTGGCGGAAAACAGTAGCGCGGAATCCCTCTATATAATGGTTAAGCAAGTATAGTCTTTTCTTCTCATCATCTATCGTTTTTAACATGTAATCATTGAGAATCGCTTCATTACAGGTAGATGCAACCTCTGCAACAAAAATCGAATAGTTTCCGTATGGAAAAGGCTGATTCTTCCGGGTATAGTAACTATGCACCGAATGACCGAATTCGTGTGCCAGTGTATATAGATTGTTTACATTATCCTGCCAGTTCATCAAAATATATGGGTTTGTACCGTAAGTACCCGATGAGTATGCACCACTGCGTTTTCCTTTGTTTTCATGGACATCCACCCACCGATTATCAAATCCTTCTTTTAATACATGAATATAATCCTCACCGAGTGGAGCAAGCCCTTTTAAAAGGATCTCTTTTGCTTCTTCGTAAGAGATCTTCATTTTTACATCTTTTACAAGCGGTGCATAAAGATCATACATATGAAGCTCATCTACACCAAGCACTTTTTTACGCAAGCTTACATACCGGTGAAGAAGCGGCAGGTTCTTATTAATGGTTTCAACCAGGTTCTCATAGACGGTTTCAGGAATGTTATTGTTAGAAAGTGCAGCATGTCTTGCCGATTTATAGTTCCGAACTCTTGCATTGAAGTTGTCTTTTTTTACTTGACCGCTTAAAGTACTGGCAAAAGTATTTCGGAATTTGCCGTATGTATCATAGACGGCTGTAAAAGCTTCCTGTCTGACCCTGCGATCGTCACTTTCAAGAAAACGAGTATAACGGCCATGTGTCACTTGGACTTCATTACCGTCTTCGTCTTTGATTGTAGGAAACTCTAAATCAGCATTGTTTAACATACCGAATGTACTGCTTGATGAATTTAATACTTCTGAAGCTTGAGCCAGCAATTCTTCTTGTTCTGCAGAAAGAACATGCGGGCGCTGTTTATTGATTTCCTCTAACTGTTGCTTATAAAGTTTGAGGTCATCATTTTCAGATAAGTATTTTTCTAATTTCGCTTCTTCAATCGATAGAATTTCTGGAATCACGTATGCAAAAGCACTGGCCGCTTTTGTATAAAGTGTTTTAGCTTTTCCATCTAATCCTTGATAATGAGAATTCGTTGTATCTTGGTCATACCTCATATGAGAATATGTATAAAGTTTGCCAAGGCGACTTGATACCTCATCTTGAAATTGAAGAGCTTGATAAAGCTGCTCTGCACTGTCTCCTAAAGTTCCATGAAATTCAGCCGCTTTTGGCAACAGAGCTTCTACCTCTTTATATTCTTGGTTCCAGTCTTCATCCGTTGCGAAAATATCTTCTAGCCGCCAAGTTTCTTCAACGGATATTTGTTCTCTTTTTGGCAAGTCTTTTGTTTTTTGTTCTACTGTCATGCTTGAATCCCCCTCTACGTGATTCCACTTTTTTTGAAAAAAACACCATTTAAACAATTCTACCATAACCAATCGATATCCTGCCTACTATTTAGATTTACGAAATACTTTTAATAGGCTGCCTATATGGTCTCGGTAAAATGCATTTACAGTCCGAATCGACTGATCCTGAGTAATGGATGCATTCATGATAGTTTGCGCCTCTTTTCCCACTAGTATATGGTTCTCATTTTCGCTAAATACATGCAGATTGACTAATATTTGCAGATATTCAAGGACAGGAATTTCTAATGAAGAGGGCTGGAACAAAAAATCCCTAAGTTCAATTTCACCCGTTTGAACCCGCTTTTTTAGAAGGTGGATCAGATGTTCCCTCGATATAGATTCCTTTCTTTGAAGGATTTGATATAGTTCCAAACATACATAGGCTTGCCAAATCGGCGCTGGGGTTTTGATATAAGGAAGAGAAAGATGAGGTATTCCTACAAATGGAGGCAGAAGCGACCGATGTACAGATTTCTGATATAAATACCGATAAAATTGCAGATCACTGGATTTCTTACTTACATTAGGGGTCAATAACCATTTGATTCTCTCCTGCTTCCAGGATCGAATAATAGATTTGCTGGATGGGGTTGTTATTAGAGGCGGTTGGTCTAACAGTGAATAAGGAGTTTGTAAAGCGAATATTTTCTTTTGTGAAAAGGGAAAAATGTGGTGGAATAATATTAATTTACGATTATCCGGATCAAGACACCAGAGGTGAAAATACGGATCGTTCCAAACCAAACCTGTAATAACAATTTCGGATAAGCATATGCTGCTGGATGAGGACTGAGACTTAATGAGGGAAGGAGCGAAAAACCATTTTTGCTTGATTCCTAATCTCGAATACCCTTCAACCCGCTCCCGCAGACGGGAAAGAGTAAGTGGAGAACATTGGTATTCAATGGCGAATTGCTGACTTCCTTTTTTAAGGAGAAGATCCGGCTTTTGAGAAATGGCTTTCAAATATACTTCTAACTCGGTTTTCCAGCCAAGGTTCTGAAAAAATGTTTGTAACAGCAGTTTTCCGTCTATATGCTGCTCCGATTCAGGTTCCCATTCAAACGGACAACGGTGATACTGAATATGAGAAAAGTGCGGATGATTAATTTCACCAATCTTTAATTGAACTTTTTGTTTGCACCCTGGGCAATAGAATTCCTGTTGCCTCAATGGAATAATTTCTTCCCTTGACTTTCCTATAAGTGAATATATATGGCCATTTTGATTTATTGCTACGAACAAATCATGCCTCACCTCCTCCTATTGTTTTCGCCATTTGTGGGAAAAATCCTTTACTATACATTAAATAAACTGAGTTTGCCTGAAGTTACACTATTTTATATTGTTTGGTAAACGGACCAACTCTGACTTTAAACACTATCCGATTTTTTTGTTCAAAGGGTTATAAATGACAAAAAAAAGCCGATTTCCTGCAGAAATCGACTTTTAAAAATATTCCGTTAACGCTTCGAGAGCATTATCACTTAAAATCAGCTTACCATACTCCTCAATCCGATGAATCGTCACATTCGTTTCTATTCCAAATTCAAGAAGAATGCTTAAGAAGTTATCTATTTCATCTTCCTCGTACTCATCTTCTGGGAATTCGACATATAAGAAATAGCGTCCCTCAAATGCGTATAGATTGGATGGAAGATGTGTCACCGCAGGATGTTTGGATAGCTGAATGACATTTTCAAAGTCATCAAATTCTACCACAAACTCCAGGACTTCCTCCACCTCGTCATACGTTGATGAGCTCTTGCCATGGAAGTGTTGGTCTAATAAATCTTCAATTCGTTCATCAACAGGGAGATCCTTTAACTTACTTTCTGGGAGTGGGAGTTCAAACTTTTGCCCATCTTTCGAAAGCTGTGCTTTTGTAACGAGAACTTCCAAACCTTTTTCAAGAGCTTGAACTTGGATCCAAAGCGGTCCTTCGACCATAAATTCTTCTTCCTGGTGGACTTCATCCATCATTTCCCAGAAGAGTTCTTCACTTCGTTCTCTGTTGTACCAAATCTCTTCTCTGTCAAAGCCTCTTTCTTCTATATCCCCATAGGAAATATAGAATTTTACGGTGTTCTCGTTAATACGTTCAATTTCCATTCTGATCTCTCCCTTCTATGAATGGGTTGGAAGGGATTTAAACCCCCGGCCTTATTCCTAGTTTGCCCAAAATAGGGTAAGTAAAGACTAGTTTAGCCTTGTACTTATATTTTATGATAAATCCAGCTAGAAGGGAATAAAAAACACTTCCCATTTGTAAATTGGGCGATATACTGTCAAAAAGACTATGGATCTCATCTTATGTTTAGACTTAGTCTATCCGTTTCCTTATATATTTCTAAGTTAAGGGAAAAAATCCTTTTCCTTATAAAATATTTTATAGAAAATGCCTTCA
The DNA here is from genome assembly GCF_900207585.1 of Bacillus oleivorans. Lineage (GTDB taxonomy): Bacteria > Bacillota > Bacilli > Bacillales > JC228 > Bacillus_BF > Bacillus_BF oleivorans. The sequence goes on from NZ_OAOP01000008.1 coordinate 192,137, forward strand.
TGACATCAAATGTTCATGAAGGCATTTAATTTGCACATGTAAAGCAAGACTAGAATCCGTTTACAAGCTTTTGTGCTTCTTTTAGATGATAAGTGCGAACTTTTCTAGGAAGAAAGCGTCGTATCTCATCTTCATTATATCCAACCTGAAGACGTTTTTCATCCATGATAATAGGTCTTCTTAAAAGCCCTGGGTTGTCATGAATCAGCTGCAGAAGCTCCGGCAGCGGCAATGTGTCTAAATCTACCTTTAAATTTTGAAACGTTTTAGAACGGGTAGATACAATTTCATCAGTTCCGTCTTCAGTCATTCTTAATATTTCTTTGATCTCGTTAATGGATAGCGGATCAGAGATAATATTTCTTTCTATAAACGGGATGTGATTCTCTTCTAACCATAATCTTGCTTTCCGGCATGATGTGCAGCTTGGTGACGTATAAAGTGTTACCATTTCATCAGCACTCCTTATACCGCATTTTCATCAAATTTGAAAATATACGGAAGGTCAAAAAACATCATTTTTACTTTAAAATTAATTTAAAGTAGGAATCACTATCAATTATTATACACAAAAATTTAGTTTTTGCGTAGTCTTTTTGAGAAAAAATGATAACAATGCATTCCTGTTATATCTTTACCCACTTTTCCCGATAATGAAACCCTTCCTATTTTTATACGAATCAACCACCAGAAAGTTTCATTTTTTTATAAAAAAACGAAGATTTCTTTGTTTCTTTTTTCAATTTCTCTCCCTTATTCTCAATTAAATATTTTCGAGCAGATCATTTTCCTTTTTTGCATGGCTGTATTCCAATACTTCTTCTACTGGCTGATAGGACTCCCCATAGAATTCTTCATCTTTATACGTATGAATGAATTCGTAGGTTTTTTTCATGGCTTCGAATATTTCCTTTTCAGATTCATTATGTGGAGCCCAATACAAAATTTCCATTGGATTTATTTGTTTTGTTGCAAGCGATCTTCTCTCATACCCGATTGATTGAGCATGCTGAAATCCTTCCCGTTTGTAAAACTTTAGCCGTTTTTCTGTATCACTATCTTCATAGTTAATCGGCTCGACTTCTAAAATAATAGGTTTACCCTTTGCTTTGAGCTTTTCAATTAAACTGTGCCCCAACCCTTGACCCCTTGATTCCTTTGATACAAATAAATAATCTATAAAAACAAAATTAGAAAATTCAGCGTACATCATGACATGATAAGGTCCTTCGTCCTTATGATAAATGTCTGCTCTTTCCTTTAATAACGTCTCCATGTGCTCCTTAGACTTCATTTCCTCAATTGGAAAATATTGATTTAATTTTTCGTACCAATGCATCTAAAAATCTCCTTTCTTTTTACCTTCTAGCCGAAGTATTTGTTAGAGGAATGCTTTTCATACTTTCCCACATACGATAGAATAAAAGGACGGAATATTCAAAATAGACGTTAATAATAGAATGGGGGAATCAGAATGAATATGTTCCTTTTAGATTTCGCTATTGTCTCCGTACTTGTAATTGGGTTAACAGCCTTAATGGGTGTTTTGACAAATGGATTGGGAGAAACCGTTTTTGGCAGCAAGAATAAAAATAAGTTTGTCGATCAAACAGCAAAAACCCAAATCGGCTGGAGAAAAGTAGGAGGGAAAAAGTCCTCTTAACACCTCATGCAATTACCTATACCCGGTCTCTTTCCTCATAAACGTTCATTTTTAGCTTTACATGTAAAAAAGGGTCAAATCTCCATATTATCATACTGGAGGTTGACCCTTTTAAATAAGTTATCTTTTAATTCAATGGCGTATAATCGACGCCTTCAGTATAACTGTTTCCTGCATCCCATAGTAAGAATTCGGTAATTCCATTTTCATTTAAAGCACGAATTTGTGCTTCTACTTCTTCAACCCCGTACTCGAGATAATTACCTGGGCCTAAATAACTGGCTGTAAAATCTTGAATCCATGGTCTGGAAACAGGTGGGGTTTCAAGCTGAGATAATTTTTCGTTTTCTGCTTTAATATACTCGGTTACAAGCCGGTATGGCTCAAGATCTGGTTTTTCAATTCCAAAATAAGAGGTCCAGTGGCTTGGATAAATCATAGATGAAATCACATCAACATGTTCAGATATTCTCGTGAAGTTCTGCCCAATTCCAGGGGCTGCCGGAATAGTCGCCGTATATCCAAATATATCAACAGAAACATCGACTCCATATGGCTCTAGCTTTTCTTTAGCATAAGCTACGAAATCACTTACAGCTTCGACCCTTTTCTCCACATTGTCCATATCTAAATCCTGATATTCCCCCATACTGTACTGAAGAATATCATCGCGGGTCTCAAACCCCTCTGGAAAACGAACATAGTCAAATTGAATCTCTTGAAAGCCAAGTTTTGCCGCTTCAATCGCAATCCCGACATTATAATCCCAGACTTCTTTTATAAAAGGATTTACAAAAGCTTCTCCCCTGCCATTAAACCATATTTTTCCGTCCTGCTTAAATGACCATTCTGGTTTCATCTTGGCAAGTTCAGTATCTTTAAATACCACTATACGAGCTATCGGGTAAATTTGTTTATCTTCCATTACTTCAAGCATTTTGCGAGGATCTTTTATATATGGCTGACCAATATTTGCATATGGACTATCTGCAGCAGGCTCATATGTAAGATTGCCAAAATCATCTTTAATATCGATAACCATCGTATTTAAATCAGTTGTTTCTATTAATTTTGTTAATGTTTCAAATCTGCTTCCGCCTGCAGAATGCCCCGTCACATAGACTCCCCGGACAGCATCAGGATATGCAAAGACAAGACCAGAGTCATATACAAATCTGGCTACTGTTTCCGGCAATTCTTTATTTTCATACGCAAAAACTCGTGTATGATGAAGCGTAACCTCTTTCGCTGTAGTTTCTCCTTCAGCCAATACGATATTAGCCTGACTGATTTGAAATAGTAATAAACAGAGTAATCCTAATGTAAAAATTTTTTTCCAACCCAAGCCAATTAACCCCTCTCGTGCCTTTTCTCCCTGATTTTGTCTAAATATGTAGAAAGAAGAAAGTTTTTGTCTCTTCTTCTATTTTATCAAGTTTTTGCCAGGTTGCGAGTGGAAATTGATAGCACTTTCTCATCATTTTTTGGCAGCTTTTTTACTATCAAAAATATGACAGAGAATCAAATATAGAAGTGATATAGAGCTATTTGGAAATGATAAATTTAAATTAATTTTAAGTTCTATACTTGTTTGTTTTAAAAAAATGACTATATTTTTTCGTGACTCTGGCCGTTGTTTGGAATTCTGTCACTGTATTCCGGACTTGGCACCCGCTATTCCGGACTTAGCACTCGCTATTCCGGACTTGGCACTTGTATTTTGGAACTAAATTGCACTTTTTTGGGTAATCCGCACCTTTTTAACAGAACTCCAATGTCTTTCACAGAACTTAGATTAATTTAACCGGACTCAATACTTATTTAACCGAACTCAGCATTACATTTTCGTACCTAAGCACAAAAAAAAACGATCCCAAAAAGAGACCGTATCATTGATCATTTTTACGATATTGTTCATACTCTCTTTCAGAACAATAAACAAAATGTCCTGAAGTTATTTCTCTCATTTTTACTTCTTCTCCTTCTTTATACTGATGCATAGAAGGATCATAATGCTTTCTAACCCTTGTTCTTTCCGTTTCCGGATCTGGGAGTGGAATCGCAGAAAGCAATGCTTGGGTATAAGGATGTAATGGATTTTTATAGAGTTCATCAGCAGGAGCTAGTTCTACTAGTTTTCCAAAATACATAACTCCAATTCGGTCACTAATGTACTTGACCATCGATAAGTCATGGGCAATGAACAGATAGGTTAACCCTTTTTCCTTTTGAAGTTTTTTCAGCAGATTCACTACCTGAGCCTGAATTGAAACGTCTAAAGCAGAGATTGGCTCATCTGCAATAATAAATTCAGGCTTTACAGCCAAAGCTCTAGCTATCCCGATTCTCTGTCTTTGTCCGCCTGAAAATTCATGTGGATATCGGTTTGCATGCTCTTTATTTAGCCCCACTGTTTCCAGCAGTTCTTCCACTCTCTCTTTCCGTGCTTTAGCACTGACCGCTAACCCATGAATGTCAATTCCCTCAGCAATAATATCTGCCACTTTCATTTTTGGGTTAAGTGAAGCGTATGGGTCTTGAAAGATCATCTGCATTTTTCTGTTAAATTCTTTTAATTGCTTTTTGCTTTTTTTTCCATGAACATTTTCACCATTAAACAAGACTTCTCCGTCCGTTGCATCATACAGCCTGATAATGGTTCTTCCCGTTGTGGATTTCCCGCAGCCAGACTCCCCGACTAAGCCAAGTGTTTCACCGCGGTAAATATCAAATGAAATACCGTCAACAGCCCGGACTTCACTTGCTGTACCCTTATTAAAATATTGTTTTAAATTTTTGATTTCCAATAGCTTTTCGTTTTGGTTCATTTTGTTTCTCCCCCTTTAGACAGGGATACTTGCTTCATTTTTGCAAATTCAGCTTGTCTTTCTTGAATACTTGGAGGCGGCTCAACTTTAGGTGCGTTCGGATGTAAAAGCCATGTTGCCGCATAATGAGTGTCCGAAACCTTAAAGAGCGGCGGTTCTTTTTCAAGATCAATTTTTAATGCATACTGATTTCTTGGGGCAAATGCGTCCCCTTTAGGAGGATTTAATAAATCTGGCGGTGTCCCAGGAATCGCATATAGCTCCTCATCGCTCGTATCCAGGCTTGGCATTGAGCTTAAAAGCCCCCAGGTATAAGGATGCTGCGGATTGTAAAAAATCTCGTCTACATCACCAATTTCTACGATTCTCCCGCCATACATAACCGCTACCCGATCCGCAACATTCGCAACAACCCCTAAATCATGGGTAATAAAAATAATAGAGGTGTCGATTTTTTTCTGAAGAGTTTTCATCAATTCTAAAATTTGTGCTTGGATTGTTACATCCAATGCAGTTGTCGGTTCATCTGCGATCAATATTTTCGGATTGCAGGCAAGTGCAATCGCAATAACGACACGCTGTCTCATCCCGCCAGAAAATTGGTGCGGGTATTGTTTAAAACGAACCTCAGGATTTGGAATCCCCACAAGCTTCAAAAGTTCCATTACTCGTTTTTTTGCTTCCGATTTGCTTAGGTTCTGATGCTTTAACAAAGGCTCCATAATTTGTTTTCCCACCGTCATTGTGGGGTTTAATGAAGTCATTGGATCCTGAAAGATCATAGAAATGTCTTTCCCTCTGATTTTTTGCATCTTTTTATCTGAAAGCTGAACTAAATCCTTGCCATTAAATAGGATTTGTCCTTGCTTAATTTCTGAATTAGATTTGGGTAATAGCTTCATAATAGATTTTGTTGTAACGGATTTCCCTGAGCCAGACTCACCTACTATTGCCAGCGTTTCCCCTTTTTTAAGGTTAAAATTTACACCGCGAATTGCTTTGACTTCTCCTCCAAAGGTATGGAAAGAAATGTGTAAATCTTTTACTTCCAAAATATTTTCCATCCTGTTTCACCTACCTTTAATCACGCATTTTTGGATCGAATGCATCCCGTAAGCCATCAGCTAGGAGATTGAAGCAAATCATAATGATACTTAAAATGACTGCTGGGAATATTAATACATGCGGGAATATTTGCATAGCTTGATATCCATCCTCGATTAATGTTCCGAGTGATGCATATGGAGATTGCAGTCCTAAACCAATAAAACTTAAGAAAGCTTCAAAAAAGATAGCATTTGGAATCGTAAACATCGTGTTAATAATAATGACACCTGCCAGATTAGGAAGTAAATGCTTCATAATCACTCGCTTGTTGCTTGCTCCCAGTGTTTTGGATGCCAACACTTATTCCTGATTCTTTAGCTTCAGCACCTGTCCGCGGACAACCCTCGCCATTCCCGTCCACCCTGTAATCGTCAGGGCAATCGTAATGGAAAGAATTCCTGGTTTCATGATTAAGATCATTAACACAACTACAATTAAGATTGGGATTCCTACTAATACCTCAATGATCCGCTGCATGACCTGATCGACTTTGCCGCCGTAATATGCAGAGATACCGCCATACGCAACACCAATCACCATGTCAATAAAAGCGGCCAAGAAAGCAATATAAAGGGAAATCTTAGTTCCTTCCCAAACTCGCGTAAATATATCACGGCCTAATGAATCAGTTCCAAACCAAAAATATTCTTCTATCCCCTGTTCGGCATATAAATCTACTTCTTCTCCATATCTCTCGACCTTTCCATCAAATGGAAGCCATTCAATATTTTCGAGGACTGGAATTTTAGGAGGCAGGTTTGATCGGTTTGTATCCTGATCTTCCAATGAGTATTCATTCAAATAAGGACCAACAAAAGCCATTACGATAAAGAATAACAGGAGAAATAGACTGACCACTGCCCCTTTGTTTTTCTTTAACCGTCTCCAGGCATCCTGCATAAAGGTTAAACTTGGTTTTGCAATGACTTCACGTTCGTTTTGATTGACTTCAACAGGCTCAAAACTTGATTTCGGGAGTTGTTCTTCATTCAATTTCATTATGACTTCCCTCCCGCTAAACGAATTCGTGGATCAATAATTCCATAAAGAACATCGACTACAAAAATGATAAAGACAAATAAGGCAGCAAAAAGCATGGTAGTCCCCATAATTATCGGATAATCATTTACCAAAATTGCAGTTACAAACTGGTCTCCTATCCCCGGAATGGAGAAAATGTTTTCAATAACAAGAGAACCCGTCATTAAACTTACAGCAAGAGGTCCTAATACGGTAATAAGAGGTATTAAAGCATTTCTTAATGCATGCCTTACCGTAATTTCAAAGGAGCTGGCACCTTTAGCCCGAGCAAGCTGGATATAATCAGAACCAAGTACTTCAATTAATTCAGTTCTCATGAATCGGGCTGCTGTGGCAATTGGGAACATAGCTAATGAAATCGTTGGCAAAATACTGTAGGAAAAGCCTTTCCAAGTTCCCACAGGAAGCCACCCCATCTTAACAGCTACAAAATATTGAAGCAGGGCTGCAAAAACAAAGGACGGAATCGATTTGCCCAGTACTGCAATAAATGTGCTCCCATAATCAATCCAGCTGTTTTGATAAAGAGCCGAAAAAATTCCAAGTAAAACTCCAAATAATGTTCCAAATACAATCGCTTGCAGACCTAAAGTTATAGAAGGACCTACACGATCCATGATTAAATCTGTTACTTCGCGATTATCAAATTGGAACGATATCCCCATATCCCCTTTTAACAGGTTCCCTAAATAGCTTACATATTGAACAGGAACAGGCTTGTCTAAATTGTATCTTTGTTCTAAAATGGCTAGTTGTTCTTCAGACAATTTATCTTGGGCGGAAAATGGCGTACCAGGGAGAAGCTTCATTAAGAAGAAAGTGAACGTAGCGACAATCCATAGGGTAATTAACATATAGATGAGTCGCTTAGTAACATACTTTGCCATTTTTACACCTCCATCTCCAAAATTAATTCATTCATCTAGTTTTTTATAAACAGGAAAGAGAGAGTATATTTCCATATACTCTCTTCTGTCCTATGCAAAGAGTATTAATTGATTTTATTTTTCAATCGTTACCCATTTGTAGCTATAAGTTGGACCAAACGGATGCACTACAAGTCCTTTTACGTAATCCTGAATAAGCAATGATTTACCTTCCTGATATAGAGGGGCAATCGCTGCATCTTCTTCAAGTAATATCCGTTCAGCTTCTTGTAATGCTTCAAAGCGCTCGACTGGCTGATTTGCAAGAGTAGTTTTTGCGTCATTGATTAAGCGGTCATACTCAGGATTTGAATAAGCCATATTGTTGTTTCCTCCGCCTGTTACCCATAGGTCAGAGAATGTCATTGGATCCTGATAGTCTGGACCCCATCCTGCTACTTGGAGGTCATAATCAAGATTTGTATCACGTTGCAGACGTACGCTAAATGGTACTTCTGATAAAGTAATGGTTAAGCCTGGGAGATTCTTCTCGAGCTGATTCTTTAACCATTCATCCATTCTCTTTGCATTGTCTGTATCACCGCCAAGAATTTCAAGCGTCAATTCAGTAACTCCAAGCTCAGCTAGTCCTTGTTCCCAATATTTCTTCGCTTCCTCTGGGTTGTGCTCAAGCATGTTGCCGTTTGCTTCTCTGAAATCTTCCCCTGATTCTGGATGGGTTACAAAATCTTGTGGTACAGCAAAGTTTGCACCAATTGAGCCATTTTTCAGAATATCTTCGGCCAAATTATCTTTATCGATAGCAAGTGCAATTGCTCTTCTAATATTTTCATTTTGTAAAACTTCACGATCTTGGTTCATTTTTATCCAGAAAATCGTTGGTTCCAGATATGAAACAAAGTTAGGATCTTCTTTATATTTTGTTACATAGTCAGAAGATAACTCACCTGAAATATCTGTATCGCCAGCTTCATAATAGTTAACTCTAGATTGAGAATCCTTTGCAACAGTCACATTTATACGTTCCAGTTGAACAGTATCTTTATCCCAATATTGGTCGTTTTTTTCAAAGTCCCAGGATTGACCTGTACCGTTCCAATTTGAGAGTACGAAAGGACCATTATAAACGAGACTGTCACTATTTAAAGCGAATTGATTACCTTGTTCTTTTACAAATGCTTCATTCTGAGGATAGAATGTTGGAAAAGTCATAAGAGAGATGAAATATGGAACTGGTCTCTCTAGAGTAACGACTAAGGTACGGTCGTCTTGGGCTTGTACACCTAATTCCTCAGGTGGCAGTTCTCCTGTCGAAACTTGTGTCGCATTTTTAATAACCCCATTCATCATATATGGCCCATATTCAGAACCGGTTTCTGGGTCAACGGCTTTTCTCCATGCAAAAACGAAATCATTTGCTGTTACCGGATCACCATTTGACCATTTAGCATCTTCACGAAGTGTGAACGTATAAACTGTTTCTTCTTCATTTACTTCGTAGTCTTCTGCTACAGCCGATTCAGGTTCGTTTTCCTGATTAAGTCTCATTAACCCTTCAAATACTTGGTTCATAACGTTAAATCCAACTTCATCAGTTGCTAAAACACTATCCATTGTTGGAATTTCAGCGGATTCTGTAATACGGAGCACTTGTTCTGCTTCTCCGCCTTCTCCTCCGCCTTCGTTTGCTCCTTGATCGCCACCGCCGTAACACCCTGCAAGAAAAACGCTCGCAGCTAATGCAATGGCCAAAAATGAATAAAATTTTGACTTTTTCATCTAAAAACCTCCCTGAATATTAAATTAGTTTAGAAATGGCATCTATATGTAAATCATTTACATAAAGTAATGAGCCATACGAAAAAATACGACTTTATTCGACATTTACCATGATAAAATATATATTCAAAAAACTCAATCGTTATTTTAGTATAAGTTGAATTAGTTTTAATTATCTATTTATTGCGATATAATATCATTTTTGATTCATTTATAATTTTGTTACAATAATGTAATATTATTCTTAAATAGTTGGTGGATAATGAATGGACAAATGGAAGAATATAGGGATTGCCGCCATGCTTTTTCAAATATTGATACTTATTTACGGCAATTTTGTTAAAGGTGCTGTAACACTAGATATTTTCGTGAATGGGAATTTTTATATCGGATTAATTTTATTGATGGCCGGGCTGTTTGTTATGATTGCCAAAAACGGTTTTTTTGATGTAATCACAAACGGGGTCCGATATGTCTTTTTTAGAAGACAAATGGAGGACGATCAGGAAGGTTACCGCTCATTTTCAGCTTTATTGAGTCTTTCACCCCACTGGCCAATTGGAACAGGAATCGTGCTCCTGGCTTTATCCATTATTTGCTTGTTTTTTATGCGATAGTATTGATTCCATTGGAATTAGCCAATATAATAGAAGAAAATAGCTTATAGTTGGATCGATGATAAAGAAGAGTACTATTAGATGTGACTTATAAGAGAGTTTGTGGTTGGTGAAAACAAACAGTCCCCTAATAGGAATGGGCTTTTGAGTCTGATTAGGAACCGGTTTTAATCGCAGTATGAATCAGCGTGTTGCTTACGTTAGCGAGCATTTTGAGTGGCCAATATGGCAATTAGGGTGGTACCGCGGAAATTAAACCATTCGTCCCTTTTTTTATAGGGATGAATGGTTTTTTTAGTGTTTAAAATGAAATTTTATGAGGTGAATGCAATGAAACGAATTTTCTCTGGAATTCAGCCGAGTGGAACGATTACAATCGGAAACTATATCGGTGCTATGAAACAATTTGTAGAACTTCAAAAGGATTATGAATGTTTTTTCTGTATCGTCGATCAACACGCGATTACCGTTCCACAAGACAGAATTCAGCTTAGAAAAAATATCCGCAGTCTTGCAGCGATGTATATTGCTGTCGGGATTGACCCTGAAAAGGCAACCATTTTTATCCAATCTGAAGTTCCTGCACACGCTCAGGCAGGATGGATGCTTCAATGTGTTACGTATATAGGTGAATTAGAAAGGATGACCCAATTTAAGGATAAGTCACAAGGGAAAGAAGCCGTTGTAGCAGGCTTGCTGACTTATCCGCCTTTAATGGCTGGTGATATTCTTTTATACAATACCGACCTCGTTCCGGTTGGTGAAGATCAAAAACAACATCTTGAATTAACAAGAGATATTGCGGAGAGATTTAATAAAAAATACAACGAGATTTTTACGATTCCAGACCCGAGAATAACAGAAGTTGGAGCAAGAATCATGTCTTTACAGGATCCAACGAAAAAAATGAGTAAATCTGATCCAAACCAAAAGGCTTTTATCTCGATGCTGGATGACCCAAAACAAATTGAAAAGAAAATCAAAAGTGCTGTAACCGATTCAGAAGGAATCGTCCAATATGATAAGGAAAATAAACCTGGTATTTCAAATCTTCTCTCGATTTATTCTATTTTCTCCGGTGAGGCAATCCCGGATATTGTTCAAAAATATGATGGAAAAGGATATGGCGAGTTTAAGGAAGAGTTAGCGCAAGTAGTTATTGATGCATTATCGCCGATCCAAGCCAAATATTATGAATTAATTAACTCCAATCAATTGGACGAGATCCTGGATAGTGGCCGTGATCGCGCTAATCATATTGCCAGTAAAATGGTGAGAAAGATGGAAAATGCGATGGGATTGGGCAGAAAACGGAAATAATGCCGTTTAAGTACTCGAAGACTCATTTCCACTGCCTGATATAAATAAAAGATTGTAGCAGTGGAAAGTGGGAAAGCGAGCTAGGCGAGACCCCGCATTGAGGAACGAGCCAGGAGGCTCGTTTGGTACGCCCGCGGAAAGCGAAGTGTATTCGGGCGGCATTGTGTAAGCAACAATGCGAAAATAGACTTACAAACAAGAAATATAATTGCTGATAAAAAATAAGATGTAATACAAAGAGTTCAGCTCATTGACGGCTGGGCTCTTTTTTGTGGTTCGGGATTGTGACGGAGAGGATTTTTGGAGCGAAAGTAATGAGGTTGGAGCGAAATTTACATTTTTGAGCACAAATCAAGGGTTTGGAGCGTCTTTTTCGTTTTTGGAGCACGAGCCCAGCGGATTTCCTGCTTTTAGGAGCGGGGTTCAGGGAGATTGGAGCGGGAAACTAGGGTTTTGAGCACAAATTTAAATTTTGGAGCGGTACCTCTAAGCTTGAAGCATGAAAATTTGGGTATGATAATTAAGTAATTGGGCTCGAATCACCATTTTTGGGCGGCTTCGTGACTTTTTTGGGCTGGACTATGACATTTTTGGGCGGGTTTTACAATGTAATGGGCGATTGCCCCTAGTAATTGGGCGCTTCTCCCGTTTAATTGGGCGGGAAATTTTGTAATTGGGCCGCCACCATAATATTTGGGCAGTATTCTCGTTTTTTGGGCGGTCACCACAATATTTGGGCGGTATTCTCGTTTTTTGGGCGGTCACCACTATATTTGGGCGACAATCTCGATAATTGGGCGGACACCACAATATTTGGGCGACAATCTCGATAATTGGGCGGATACCACAATATTTGGGCGACAATCTCGATAATTGGGCAGATACCACAATATTCTGGCGGCAAACTTTTCTTTACCACATAACAAAATATACGCACATTTTATAAAACAATTATCCACAAGCTGGGAATTTTATAATAAACAATAAAGCCGACTGCAGCTGGTCTATCACCATTGCAGTCGGTCTTTTTATTTGTTAATTGACCTTTGATCCATTTTCAATTTCCCAAAGTTTTTCAAAAAATGGCTGTCCCTTTATCATATGTTCGCATAATATCTTATGCTTGTCCGTCCATCCATGCTTGACTTCATTATATAACCGATTCCATGCTTCTTCAAAGCTCAAGTCCTGTATGGAGAGATAGTCTTCAGGAGACCATTCGGTTAACCAGTATCTTACTTCAGCCGCATTTTTTGTACCGTTGAGCTGATCCATGGCCATTAAAAGTAATTGTTTCAGCTGTCTTTCTTTTCTTGTTAAGCCATTCATGTAAGATGGCGATGGTGATAATATATGGTACTCCTTATGTAAAAAGCTTTCAGGAATCTCATAGTGAATAGGTTCCTGGTTATCAACCATATCATAAACGAGCTGTTCCTGACGCGGAATGAGTCTGCTTTTCCGTACTGGTATTTTGTAACCGATTGTATCAACCGCCATAATCCCCAAACCGTCTGTCACAATAAAGCAATAGTCTACTTGAATTCTTTCGTGATTTTTCCGCAGGTATGCCTTTTGATACACCTCTTCTAATAGCTGTTTGGGAAGCTCAGCTAAATCATTTTCAATATAGAAAAATACTTCAGGTGTTACTTTGATCAAGGGAACTTGATCTAATAACTCAATACTATCCTCTTTTCTCCATTCGTGAAAATGACAAACATTATATCCATTTTCTTCACCTTCAAACCAATTCACCCAAACGTCGTGGAGATATAACATACTTGCACCCCTCAAAACCTTTGTTTTGCTTTCAGTATGGGCAGGATGAAGTAAAATTATTCCTCTTTAACCATTAGAAAAAAGTTTTAATCCTCTCTCCCTATACCAGGAAAATAAATACTAAACCAGATCAGTAAAATACCGAACGGCAACAGAAGACATTCAATATTTGTACTAATATAGTAAAGATAATCGGTAAACTCAAATCCGGTAGTTAGTAAGTTTAAATAAGCAATGGTACTAACACCGCCAATTACACTTAATCCAAATCCTGTAAATAAGATAAAAATCCGATAGCTCAATGCACTCATCCTTTTTGCATCTTTACTACATATCTATGTTTGTCCACCTTTCTATAGTACAGGCTCTTCTAACAACATAAATGCAGAGGTATATAGCAAGAATCCAATTTGAGATAATAAAAAAAATCTATCATACGCAGTATGATAGATTTTAACGAGCAGATTTAGGATTCAATGCGTCTTTAATACCTTCACCGATAAAGTTAATAGAAAGAGTTGTAAATACAATAATCAGTGCCGGTGGTGCCCACATCCAAGGTTTATCTTGTAATACATCAGGCTCATTCGCAAATGAGAGCATGTTACCCCAGCTTGGAACTTGAGACGGTACACCAAAGCCCAGATAACTTAAACCTGCCTCAGCCACGATCATCCCTGCAAACGTAATAGTTGCTTGAACAATGATAGTAGAGAGGACATTTGGCAATAAGTGCTTAATGATAACCTTCGAAGGAGAACATCCAATTGAAACAGCAGCCAATATATATTCGTTTTCCCTTTCGGCTAAAATTTTACTCCGAACAATCCGTGCTATTCCACCCCATGATAAGAATCCGATTACCATAATTAATACCCAGACACCACTAACAATCCCAAACAATATTGTATTCAAAACGATAACAAACACCATGAATGGGAAGTTAAGAACGAAGTCTGTAAATCTCATTAGCAGATTATCAACAGCCCCGCCAAAGTATCCGGCAATAGCTCCAACAATCGTACCAAATGTAATAACGATGATCGTACAAGCCATACCTACAAGAAGTGATATTCTACCACCATATAACAACCTAGTGAATACATCACGACCATTTTTATCGGTACCGAGCCAATGCTCACCGGATGGTTCTAATGACATTGCACTAATATTAACCTTAGTAATATCCTGAGTTGTAATATATGGTGCTAAAAAGGAAATGACTGACACAAATAGCAAAAAGCAAATACTTATCATCGCAAGTTTATTTCGTAAAAACTTACGTCGAGCAATGGCCCATGGAGACATGCTTTTTGGCGGTTTGACTTGGGTGTTAGTTGACTTTTCTAATTTCGTTTCCATCTGCCATCCTCCTAATCCAACCGAATCCGCGGATCAACAATTCCATATAATAGATCGGCAACTAAGTTTCCAACTAGAACCAGAAATGAGAACATTAATGTTAATACCATTAATACGTTATAGTCACGGTTCGTAACTGAGTTTAAGAATAATTGTCCAATTCCAGGGTAAGTAAAGATCGTTTCAGTAATAATCGCTCCACTTACGATGGAAACAAGGTCAAACCCTAAGAACGTAACAAGCGGAATAATCGAGTTACGAAGAATGTGTACATTATAAATCTTAGATTCTGCTGTACCTTTTGCACGTGCAGTACGTACAAAATCTTTTCTGCTATTCTCGATAATATCATTCCGTAAAAACTGAGTATATGATGCCGTACTAAGCATTCCTAAACATAATGCTGGTAAAATAACATGGTGTACCCGACTTAAAAAGTAATCAAAGGTGCCTTTTTCTAGCTCAATATTTACAGATCCATTTGACGGAAACCAGTCCAAGCCAAATGCAAAAATGTATATTGAAAACACGGCTGCTACGAAAGATGGAATCGCGAAACCCAGATAGTTATAGCCTGCTATTAAATGATCCCCTAGCGTATATGGCTTACGACCTGCATACATACCTAACGCAAATGCCATAATGTACGTAATTATTATTGATGATAGTCCCAAAAATATTGTATTTGGCAAGCGTTCCAGGATTAATTCTTCGGCAGGAATTTTATAACGTGTCGATTTCCCAAAATCACCTTGTAGAATATTAGAAATCCAGTTAAAGTATTGCTGAGGTAACGGATCGTTATATCCAAGCTTCTCCCTCATCATTTCGATGTATTCGGGATCCGTATTCGTTGGATCTATTTCCCCACTGAGTGAGTCCCCTGGCATTAATTTAGCCAGGGTAAACACTACAATGGAGATAAGGAAAAGCATCGGAATCATTCCTAGTATTCTTCGAAGTGTGTACTTAATCATTATGCATTCTCCTTATCCATCGTTAAAAAAAAGCGATGGGGGAGAGGAGAGGATTACTCCCCAGCCTCTAGCCACCATTCGTTCGCAGGGTTAGTACCGTTAACCCCGATAGTTACACCTTTAAGGTTTTTACTAATTGCCCATGCATCTCTAAGCTCCATGATTGGAAGTACTGGAAGTTCTTCGTTCATGATACCTTGCCATTGAACATAAAGATCACGGCGAGCTTCTTCATCATCACCTACAAGGTCAATGTTAAGAGCATCTAGTAATAGTTGATCAGCTTCTTCGTTCACAAAACGAGGGTAGTTCCAAAGTGCGTCGATACCCCATAGCGGGCGTGGATCTGGGTCAGCACCAGTTCCCCAACCAGCATAGAATGCTTCGATAGCTGGATCATCTTTTTCGATCATATCGTAATAAAGGTTAACTTCAGTCATAACTAGTTCACCGTCGATTCCGACTTCTTCCCAATATTGAACGATCGCTTGTGCACGAGCTTCATATGTTGGGTTACCAGTATCATAGTGACCAAAGTTTATTACAAATTTGTCGCCATTTGGATCTTCACGGAATCCATCACCATCAGTATCTACATAACCAGCTTCATCAAGCAATTCTTTTGCTTTTTCAGGGTCATAAGTGTAGTTAATTGGTAATTCATCATCTGTTGCTGTAATCCAGTGCGCAGACGGGCTAGGCGTATTCACTGGGCTTCCTAATCCGCTGAAGAATGCATCTACCCAAGCCTGACGGTCAATCGCATAAAGCAACGCTTGTCTTAGTTGTGTATTTGCATACTTGCTGTTAGGATCCATGACGTTCTTTTCGCCATCCCATTTACCTAATTTGAATCCAATATAGTAGTAAGATAGACCTGGAACTTCAACTACTTCTACGTTTTGTAGCTCTTGCACTTGCGGAAGAATAGAAGGGTGGAATGCTGTCATATGAACGTTTCCAGTTTCTAGTTCTCCTACAGTTAATGCACCATCAATTACTTTAACAATTACTTTATCTAGGTTTGGAGCACCTTTCCAATAATCAGCATGTGCTTCCATTTCTACAGATTCACCAGGAAGTACATTTGTTACTTTAAATGGTCCAACCCCAACAGGAGTCTTACGTACTGGATCAGACTCTTGCATATCAGCTACAGCAATACCTTCGAATGCCTTTTGAGACATTGGGTATGGCCATAGGTTTGTAAGGTTATTTAGTCTTGCTTCTGTAAATGTAACAGTTAGTGATTGACCATCTTCAGATACTTGCAGACCAGAAATGCTGTCAGCTGTTCCGGCATGGAACTCAGCCGCACCTTGGACATCTTGAACGTTTACATAACGAGGTCCTGTGTAATCAGGGTGTGCGAGTGTTTCTAACGCAAATACCCAGTCATGCATCGTTAAAGTTTCACCGTTGTGCCATTTAATGTCATCTTGTACAAGAGTAAAAGTAAATGTTTTGTTATCTTCTGTAGTCCATTCAGCTAACCAAGGAATCGGTTTTAAGTTTTCGTCGTAATCATACATTCCTTCGTTAACAAAATCTAGAATCTCAGCATCTGAAACAATGCCGTAGAAAGCGAAATCTAGTAGACCTTCGAATTCCCCTTCCATTGCATAAGTAAGAGTTCCGCCTTTAACCGGACCTTCTTCTGCAGCTGGATCGTCTCCATTTTCTCCTTGAGTGTCCGGGTCATTGTCAGTTCCTTGAGTATCATCGTCTCCACCGCTACAAGCAGCAAGGAACAATGCAAGAACTAACATTAAAACCATTAATAGAAATGATTTTTTTAGTTTCATTGTTTTCCCCCCATAGTAAGTATTAAAAATAGTATCAATCATATAAGATACAAGCTACCTTATGCCCTGGCTTCACCTCCTTCAAGGTTGGTTTAATCTTAGAACACTCCTCTTTAGCCATTGGACATCTCGTATGGAACGGACAGCCTGTAGGAGGGTTCGTTGGATTTGGTACATCCCCTTGAAGAATAATTCTTTCCTTCTTCTTGCGCGGATCTGGCTCTGGGATGGCTGAAATTAAGGCTTGAGTGTACGGATGAAGAGGTTCAGCGTACAAGCTATCTTTGTCTGCAATTTCTACCATATTTCCTAGATACATAACCCCAATTCGATCACTCATATGTTTGACAACACTGAGATCGTGGGCAATAAACAGATACGTTAAATCAAAGTCGTGCTGCAATTCCTTTAACAGGTTTAATACCTGTGATTGAACGGAAACGTCAAGAGCTGATACTGGTTCGTCAGCAATGATTAGCTTTGGTTTTAAAGCTAATGCCCTTGCGATTCCGATCCGCTGACGCTGTCCTCCAGAAAATTCATGAGGGTATTTGTAGTATGCGTCCTCAGGAAGACCTACTTTTTCAAGAAGTTCCATGACCTCTTTTTTTAAGTCCTCTTTCGTAGGATTAGAATAGTTTAAAATTGGTTCACTAATAATATTTCCAACCATTTGTGTTGGGTTCAATGATGCATAAGGGTCTTGAAAAACCATCTGAAAATTCTTCCGGGCTTCGCGAAGCTTACTGCCTGATAGATTCGTTATATCTTCGCCATCGAATATAATGTTTCCTCCCGTTGGCTTAAGCAAGCGCAAAATCGTACGGCCCGCGGTAGACTTTCCGCAGCCTGATTCACCTACAAGCCCGAGGGTTTCACCCTTTTTAATTTCAAATGAAATATCATCCACCGCTTTAACGGTTGCAATTGTTCTTCTAAAGAATCCGCCTTTGATTGGATAGTAAGTTTTTAAGTTTTTTACTTCTAATAGATTCTCGTTATTGTGCAAATCTTTTTCTACGATGCTCATGAAGCGTTCATCCCTTCTTTCGGCTTGCTTGTTTCATACAATAAACAAGAAACCTCATGTCCTGCATTTGTTTCAGCAAGTTGCGGAGTAACTAGCGTGCACTCAGGCATAGCTTTTGGACAGCGGTGGGCAAACTTACAGCCTACACGCGGCATATTTTTCAGCGAAGGGACTATTCCTTGAATGGTGGCTAGCTCTTCAACTTCTTCATCCAGCTTAGGAATTGCACCCATTAAAAGTTCTGTGTATGGGTGTTTTGGATCATGGAAGAGAGTATCAACATCAGTCTTTTCTACTACATTACCGGCATACATAACAATAACTTCGTCACAGATCTCGGCAACTACCCCTAAATCATGGGTAATCATGATAATAGACATATCATTTATAGCCTGGATTTCCTTCAACAGTTCCAGAATTTGGGCTTGTACGGTAACATCCAAGGCTGTAGTTGGTTCATCAGCAATTAATAGTTTGGGCTGGCAAGCAATCGCAATCGCGATCATAACACGCTGACGCATCCCCCCCAGATAGCTGGTGAGGATATTCATCAACGATTTTTTCCGGACGTGAGATTCCGACACTTTTTAAAAGTGCAATCGCTTTCGTGCGCGCTTCTTTTTTTGATATTTTCATATGATTGTGAAGAACTTCTTCAATTTGATAGCCAATCGAAAATACCGGATTTAATGCTGTCATTGGTTCTTGGAAAATCATTGCCATGTCTTTTCCGCGAATTTTATTAATTTCCTTGTCGGTCATGTTCTCTAAATTAATTCCGGCAAATTTGATTTCGCCACCAACAATTTTCCCGTTTTCTTTTGGTAAAAGTTTCATTATTGAAAGTGACATCACGCTTTTTCCGCAGCCTGATTCACCTACTATTCCGACAATTCGACCTGGTTTCACACTAAATGACACATTGTCTACAGCGTTGTAATACTCTCCATCAATGCGAAATGCTGTCTCTAAGTTCTTAACCTCAAGCAAAGGTGCTTCAGATTGAGTTAATGATTTACCGCTCATAGGTACACCTCTTACTTTTTGTATTATTCAGTCAATTAATTTACTTGAATTTCATATTATTACAGTTTTATTACAATTGCAATACTTTTTTGAAATATAACTTTTTCCTATTTTTAGAATTTTTCAGGTTAAAAGAAGATTAGAATTGTCTGGACAAGGATTAGTCCAAATCTAACAAAAATGTCTCAGCTGGTTCCCCGATAAAAGCTTTTGTAGAAAAGTTTTCTTCTTTTCTGAATTCTGAAATTAAAAAAAAGCCCACTGAATATCCTACCATTGTTGGAAACATTTTTCTACCGTATAATAACAAATCATGTAATTTTTTTTCTCTTCTTGTCGAAAGATTCGGATAAAACCAGCGTTTCCACCAATATTTTAATTGATCCTCTGAATACATTCGGCTCCATTTTGCAATATAATTTTTCCCGCAATATTCTAATACGGCATGCTCGGCAAGTCCTTCCATTACTAATGAATCTAGTAAAGTTAAATATGGGACTTTATTCTTTATGGCCTGAAAACGGCAAGCATGATGATATTCATGCACAAAAAGAGCTTCTATTTCCTTTTTGGTGGGCTGATCTGACAAAAACAAATAAAGAGCTTCTGGAAACGCAACTCCGGATTTCCCATTAGTGTCTCTCATTAAAGAGCGGCTTCTTGTATTCATTGGCAGGATGTAGATTGGAATATCCGGACCTTTCCAAATTCTCTTATATTTTTGATAATAGAATTTTATTAAACGCCAAATCTCTTTATTTTGCAATATTTTTATAAGATTTTTTCCACTATTAAAATTTGGATGTAAACCATGTGTAAGTAATATATTTTCTAACTCATTTATTGAAATGGAATGTGATTTAAAAGGTAACTTTTCTAATATATTATCGAAATTTGCATCAGCATTTTCATACCACTTATCAGTCTGGATAACCGCCATAACTACTCCCTCACTCTAGTTTTTTTGGTTACAGTATATGTTCATTGGGAGTAATAGGGTTCTGGTGTGGCGGTTGAATCATATTGGGGATGGCAGATAAAAAGGGGTTTCTGAATTTGCAGGACACTGGTTCCGTTATCTGTGACAAAAGCAGCGATTTCAAAAATTTTAGGACACCAGTTCCGTTAAACTGGTAAATCACAGAGATTTTTGGCTGATTTTCGGTAAATAACGGATCGTATGTCCTTTAGCATCTTCCGAACGATCGTTTTTGGGCAAATAACAGATCGTATGTCCTCTCGTACAGAAGGGATACTCATCCCCTGGCATTGGTTCATGATCCAGACTTAAAAGTTATAACGTAAAAAAACAGGCGCAATGACCGCCTGTTTTTTTACTTATTCATATTTTTTAAAAACTAATGTCGCGTTATGTCCGCCAAATCCTAAAGAATTACTTAAGGCTGCTTTGATATCTGCCTTTCTAGCTTCGTTTGGCACATAGTCCAGGTCACAATCTGGATCTGGTGTTTCGTAATTAATAGTTGGCGGCAATATTCCATGCTTGATTGCTAAGACACTAAAGATCGCTTCTACTCCGCCGGCAGCACCTAAAAGGTGGCCAGTCATTGATTTAGTCGAGCTGATCGGAAGCTTATAAGCATAATCGCCAAATACTTCTTTGATGGCCATTGTTTCAAATTTATCATTGTAGTCTGTGCTGGTTCCATGTGCATTCACATATCCGATATCTTCAGGCGACAATCCGCTATCTTGAATCGCAATTTTCATGGCACGAGCCCCGCCTTCTCCACCTGGAGATGGAGCTGTAATATGGTAGGCATCTCCGGTAGCACCGTATCCGACCACTTCTGCGTAAATTTGTGCTCCTCGATTTAAAGCATGCTCTAATTCCTCTAAAACAACAATCCCCGCACCTTCCCCAATTACAAATCCATCCCGGTTTTTATCGAATGGGCGGCTTGCTTTATTTGGGTCAGGGTTAGTTGATAGAGCCGTGTTTGCACAGAATCCGGCAAGAGCCATTCTCGTAATCGGTGCTTCAGAGCCCCCGGAAATAATTGCATCTGCATCGCCGCGCTGGATTGCTTTAAAAGCGTCACCAATTGAGTTTGTGCCAGTTGCACAAGCAGTTACAGTACATGAGTTTATACCCTTTGCCCCTAACATAATCGATACTTGTCCTGCTGCCATATCTGGGATCATCATCGGAATCAAGAAAGGACTTACACGTCTTGGTCCTCGATTTAACAAGGTTTCGAATTGGTTTTCCATAGTCTCCATTCCGCCTATACCGGAACCAATCCAGACTCCAATGCGTTCTGCATTTTCCTCCGTGATTTTCAGACCAGAATCCTCTACCGCCATCAAAGAGGCAGCCACTGCATATTGTGCAAATTTGTCCATTTTTCTTGCTTCTTTCCGGTTTACATACTTTTCCGGATCAAAATCTTTAATTTCTGCAGCCACCTTTGCAGGATAATCTTCTGGATTTACCCTCGTTAAAGGTCCTACTCCCGATTTTCCTTCAATCAGGGCACTCCAAGTAGATGCCACATCCGTACCCAATGGGGTTACTGCACCTACTCCCGTTATAACGACTCTTTTTTTCGGCATCGTCATAATTGCCACTCCTTTTTTTGATTTAACTTCCGTATTAAATACAATTAGTACATTGCATTTATCTTCCCCATCTTAAGGCAATGGCCCCCCAGGTGAGTCCACCGCCAAAACCAACTAATACGATTGTATCACCGTCTTTGATTTGTCCATTTTCAGCCGCTTCTGAAATTGAAATTGGAATCGAAGCCGATGATGTGTTCCCGTAAGACCTTACAGTGGTTGACATTTTTTCAAGCGGTAAGCCTAACCTTTCCCGTGCGGATTCCATTATTCTCATGTTTGCCTGATGAGGGATTAAAAAGTCAACGTCTTCACGCTTTAATCCTGCTTTTTCTATTACATTAACACAGGATTCACCCATTTGTCTTACTGCAAATTTAAATACTTCTCTCCCATTCATTTGTATATAGCGGTCTTGGTACAAATGCTTGCCGCCAGAACCATCCGCTCCAAGTTCAAAGGAAAGAATTCCTTTATCTTCTGAGACAGGACCCATTACCACTGCTCCGGCACCATCACCAAATAATACAGCTGTATTTCGATCTTCCCAATCGACAATTTTCGAAAGCTTCTCAACACCTACTACTAAGACATTCTTATAGGCTCCCGTTTCGATAAACTGTGCAGCTGTTACCATCCCATACATAAATCCAGAGCAAGCTGCACTTAAATCCATCGCCGCAGCCTTTTTGGCTCCAAGCTGCTCCTGAAGAATGCATGCAACGGAAGGGAAAGGCATGTCAGGTGTGACAGTAGCTACTAAGATCAGATCTATATCTTCTCCTGCTACCTCAGCATCACTTAACGCTCTTTTCGCTGCTTCTAAGCCCATATCAGAAGTATCCATTTCATCAGATGCAATTCTTCGCTCTTCTATTCCGGTTCTAGTCCGAATCCATTCATCTGAAGTATCCATTCGTTTCTCTAAATCGAAATTTGTGACTATTTTTTCTGGTACAAAATGACCTGCGCCTAATACGCCTGCTTTCAAGGAATTCATCCCCTAACTTTATAATGTTGCTCAAATGATGAGTACTAGAAAATATTATAGGTTAATAATATGACTTGGTACTAATTTTAATCAATAAATAAGAATTTCGCAACTTATTTCTTATTTTCAAAACAGAGACAACTGTCTATACGTACCTATATTTTCCCACATAGATTACTATAAGGAATTATGTTTGGAGGTAAAAAAATGGAGAAAAACCGCTATCAAGAAATTGATGATCGTTTTTCAAGATTTATGTTTGGGGAACGGCGAGCAAGACGAGAAAATGATACTGCGGAAAAAACTGGTGAAATAGAAGAAATATTTAAGAACAATCCTAATGGTTCCACTCCGGATATCCCCTACTGGGAGTTAATAGAGAAAATAGACAACATCATGACGACCTTATCCAACTTTAAGCCTTTAGTCCAAAAAGTAACTCCTTTCATTGAAAAATTTATTTCTAAAAAAGACTAAGTCTAAAGAAAACTTGACTTTAGGCTAGACGCAGGCGATTGCATAGTTGCTTTTATCACGCTTGAAACGCCACGATCTGTGACTTCGCTTGATTAGGGGATCCCGCCCCTTTGTACTTTTTTAAAGATTGGCTTTAGTGCCGATTTATCTTGATTGCAGCCAATTTAAACTTTTTTACAATACAAAAGAGCCCCTTCATTAGAAGGAAGCTCTTTCTCATTTTACAGATATCTTCTTAAATATGATGCGTATTATGATGATGGAATTCTCTTATATTTATTAACCAATCCTTTTGTTTCTTTTCGCTATTTGCCCCGGCTGGAACCTCCATTACCTTCATATTATTTAATTCATTGCGTGACCAGGCAGTTAAATCTCCTGACCATTCACAATCTTTTTCTAAAATTTTCTCAATAAATCCGGTAAACCCTTCACTGCTTTTCAGGATGGCATGTTCGAAATGCGGAAATATTTTTTTTGCGATAAAAGCCGCAGCTTCCTCAGAGGATAAAATTTCATTGAAATTACTCTTAGGGACCTTTACATCGTCTGTTTGTTTGCGGTACAACTGTACAAACAAATCCCTCTCCGGCTGTCTTGACCCATACAGCGGAGGCAAAGCTATATAAATGGGATTAGGAATAATTGCTTCACACTTTTCTTGAAATGTTCTAAAACTTTCTATTGAAATAGGAATTGCAGTATATTCAACCGGCTGAAAAATAATGGTTTGGTCTATTTTTCGATGGTCCAAAATCAAAGACAAATGCTGAATGATCGCTTCGAAGTGTTTCTCCTCTAGAAACTGATGATCATAATGGGAGAAAAAGAGAAATGTTTTGCCTTCCTTTTCAACTTGATCCTTTACTTGAGATTCCCCGGTTTCTTTCCACTCGGCATAATTTGCATTTCTGCCAACCATCAGTGACAGTTCTTCACGATCATCCTGAAATGGATAGGGAATCCCTGTTACCTGATATCCCTCATTTAAGAACTGCTGGCAAATTTCAAAAGCAAAAAAATGATAGACCCCATAAATACAGATCTGATCCATTCCGGTCCCTCCTTATTGCTACAGTCTATGACCGTTCGCTTTTATATATGTGTAAGGTGTCTGGGAATATGGTTGTCTATAAATCTTCATGGTTTTTAAAAGTACGAAGAATTAATGAGGCAATCAGATTCCTTCTTTCCGGTAAAATGTAATGGATAAGGGTATGTGATTGTTTTTCTTTTCTCACGTCGACAATCTCTTCCATTATTCTCTTTTTAGAGGATGTCCTATTTCCCTCCATCACATAAAAGATTGATAATATTTGCGGGAAAACCCATATTTGTATCGGTTTTTCCGTTTGATTCTGCAGCTGTTCAGGGGAACCAAGGTTGGCCATTTTCACTTCATGAAGTAATTTTTTATAAAAGAATAATTGTTCTTTTTCCTCATCGATTTTCTCCCTAAGTGAAAAATAAGGATTAATCACACAAACAGTTCGAATGTTTTTGTCTAGAGCTTTAACAAATTCAGGAATTAGAAGAGCTCCCATTCCTTCTGCAATGATATGAATTCTTTCATTTAAGATTTCGTGTCTGATCACATAGTGATAGAGGTTTTCAGCTAATTCTCTTGCTTTCACACTGCCCCAATGATTGCCATACAAATTGGAATAAAAAACAGTATACCCCGCATCAAGCAAAGCTTTTAACCAAATATTTCTGCCAAAATGCTGAATCCAATAGCTATTTTTCTCCTCAACAAAATGACCCTCTCCCCCGAGAATTAAGACACCAAACCCGTTTGGTTTCTCTGGGTAATGGATCACATTCCATTCAGTATCTAATTGAAAAAATCTCTGCTTCACCATAAAGATGACCCCTCTTTAAAATAGATACTCTTAACATAGCTATGCAAGGACTCCCCAATTGGGAAGAGGTGTAAGCCCAATTAACACAGAAAACGTTCACGAAATTTATACAAAATTTCTTTTATTCCTTTTTGATGATGTGGTAACATATAAAAAGGAATAGGAAGAAAAGTAGGTGACAATAAGATGCAATATATTTGGGCAGTTATTTGGTCATTTCTTTTAGGATTAATGATCTCTTATGTTATCCCTTCTATGACAGGCGGACATTTTGAACTTGAATTAGGGTTAATACTAGGAACCGTATTCTCTGTATTTACCATTCTATTCACAGTCTTAATGCCTCAAGGTGAAAACCAGGAAGACCCTACTCATTAATGTTCAAAAACCACCGAAATTATGAACTGCACCCCAATTGTTAGACACACAACTAACAATTGGAGGTGCAGTTTTTATATGTCTAAATTTAACATAGAGGAAAAAATAGAAGCAGTT